>JAFLJX010000176.1 GCA_022712785.1 Mycoplasmatota bacterium
CCTGGTATCTATACATTAAATTATAACAACAAAATATATAATTTTATTATAAAACCAGTTATAACAGGTGTACTTCATGATAAGATATATAATGATTCTATAACACCAATTATTAGTGGAGGAAACATTATACTAAATAACGATATTTTTGTCTCTAATACAGAAATATATAAGCCTGGGAATTACGAACTTACTATTAACGGAGCTAACAACTACAGTGACAACTTGGAATTCACAATAACTAGTAACCTAGAAGGTGTTATCAATAATAATACATATTTAGAACCAGTGAATATAAGCTTCAACGGGGATGGATATCTTAATAATAATTATATTCAGTCACCATATCTTGTGACCGAAAGTGGAGAATATATATTAAAGATTAAAGGCGAAAACAACTACATTGAGACCTACTATTTTTCAATTCATGATGAAGTCAAAAAAGCAGGATTTATAGACTTCGTTCAGAAGGTAGATATTATAGTTTTAGTAGTGGTTTTAATAAGTGGAGGCATAATATTAAAGAAAAAGTAATTTATTACTTTTCTTTTTCTTTTACAAACAAAATAAGGTATAATTTTTATAAGGTGGTGATTGTATGAATTACACAAATTTATTTGTTGAAACTAATTATTCAATGAATGGTTCTAATATAAAAATTAAAGAGTTGGTAAAGAGAGCAAAATCATATGGTTACAAAACTCTAGCAATCACTGATAGGTTTATGTATGGAAGTATAAAGTTCTATAAAGAATGTATACAAAACGATATTAAACCTCTAATTGGACTTAGTATTAAACTTGAAGGAGTACTACCAGAAACTTATAACAATTTTTTGTTGTATGCAAAGAATAATAAAGGTTATCAAAACATTATAAAGTTAGCTAGTATATCTAGTGTAAATGGAATAGTTACCTTGTCTGAACTCATTAAACATAACAATGGTATTATTTTTGTACTAAACACTGAACTAAGTGAGATAAATAACTATTTTAACAACAATCAAATATACGAATATGAAGCAGTCTTATCTTCTTTTTTTACTATATCAGAGGATTTATATTTTGGGTTAGGGAGTAATCTAGAATTAAATAACTTATTATATAAAAAACAAAAATGTGTAACTTTAGACTATGTCCATTACATGGATGAAGAAGATTATAAGGTGTCTAATATTCTTAAGAAGATTTTTAATATTGACATAGATGACTTATTCAGTAATAATATCGGAAATCACTTTAAAACTAAAGATGAATTATTCTTAAAGTTTAAAGAATATCCAGAAGCAATAGAAAACACATATCTAATAGGTAATATGTGTAATGTCACTATTGATTTTGATAAGACTCATTTACCTTCTTTTAAATTAAAACAAGATGTAAGTTCAAAAGACTATTTGAATGCATTAGTGTATAAAGGTTTAGAAAAAAGATTAAGAGGTTATAAAGGTGATAAAAAAATATACATAGATAGATTAAAATACGAATTAGATGTAATAAACAGTATGGGTTATAACGACTATTTCTTAATAGTTTGGGACTTTGTAAAATACGCAAAAAGTAAAAAGTATTTAGTTGGTCCAGGGAGAGGGAGTGCTGCGGCTAGTTTGGTATCTTATTGCTTAGGGATAACTAGTGTAGACTCTATTAAATACGATCTCGTATTTGAAAGGTTCTTAAACCCTGAAAGAATAACATTACCCGATATTGACATGGATTTACCTGATGATAAAAGAGATGACGTAATAAAATATGTTAGAGACTTTTATGGAATTGAAAAAGTTGCTAGTATTTGTACATTTGGTACTTTCCTAGCTAAGTCAGCATTAAGAGATACAGCTAGAGTATTAGATATTGAAGGACTATTATTAAAACAAATATTAAAGAACGTTGAGAAGTATGACAATATTAAGGATGCTATATTTAATTCTACTGAATTAAATAATATCATGGATAAAGATGAAAATGCTCTAGAATTATTAACTATAGCCTCTAATATTGAAGGTCTACATAAACATGTTTCAACACATGCTGCTGGAATAATTATTACAAGTGAAAACTTAACTACTCATACCCCGGTACAAAAAGGTTTACTTGATATGATGCAAACTCAGTATGAAGCTAAAGATTTAGAAGAATTAGGTTTATTAAAAATTGATTTTCTAGGGTTAAGAAATTTAACTTCAATAAATAAAATAGTTAATCTTATAAATGAAAATGAAAATACTAATATTGATATATATAAAACACCTTTAGACGATCCTCTAACTTTTGAGCTTTTAAGAAGAGTAGAAACTACAGGCCTTTTCCAACTTGAATCACCAGGTATGAGAAGTTTGATTGGGCAGATGCAGATACAAAACTTTGATGATATAGTCACAGTTCTTGCATTGTTTAGACCTGGACCTATGGAAAACATTCCAAGTTATATTAAAAGAAGATTCAAGAAAGAATCGGTTACTTATCCTCATAAGATACTTGAAGATATATTGAAAAGTACAAATGGGATTATAATTTATCAGGAACAAATCATTAAAGTTGCAAATATGTTTGCTGGATACTCTTTTGGTGAAGCTGACGTTTTAAGAAGAGCAGTATCTAAGAAACAAGAAGCAGTTTTAGAAAAAGAGAGAGCTAACTTCATTAGTAAAAGTTTAGCTAAAGGTCATACTGCAAAAGTAAGCAATGAAATCTATGATTATTTTGTTAAATTCGCTAATTACGGGTTTAATAAAGCGCATTCTGTAGCTTACGCAATGGTATCTTACTGGATGGCCTATTTAAAAGCTAATTACCCTAAATATTTTATTAGTGTTTTATTAAGTAGCGTTGTAGGTAGTGAAAAACAAACAAGAAATTACATTTATGAATCTAATAAGATAGGTGTGAAGATTTTACCTCCTTCGGTTAATTATTCAGGTTCATACTATATACCTGAAGATAACAATTTAAGATTCCCTCTTTTAGGAATTAAAAATGTTGGTATAAACGCAGTTACAAGACTTTTAGAAGAAAGACAAAATGGTAATTTTAAATCATATTTTGATTTTGTTTCTAGAGTGAATTCATTTTTAAATAAAAGAGTTATTGAATCACTTATATCTGCATCAGCGCTGGATGGTTTTGAATTTTCAAAAAGAACAATGATTGAGAAATTAGATGAAGTAATCAGTTTTTCTGAGTATGGTAGCTTTATAGCAAAAGAGGAATTTATCTTAGAAAATCTAGAAGAGTATCCTTTTATTACTTTAGAAGAAAATGAAAATAAAGTTTTAGGATTCAATTTAGTTATAAATCCTTTGAATGAATATGATGACTACATTAAAAAGCATAACTTACTAAAACCATCAACCATTGAAGAAACTCATGTAGGTAAACAAGTTAGAGTAATAGCGATGGTTTCTAACATAAAAACTATTAAAACTAAAAAACTTGAAAACATGGCATTTATTACTATTCAGGATGAATATCAAAAGATTGATGGAGTATTATTCCCAAAAATTTTCAATCAGTATTTTAATGAGATTGAAAACACTAAAGTATACTTGTTTATGGTTAAAGTTGAAGAGAGAAATAATAATTTCCAACTTGTGATTCAAAAAGTACATAGATTAACTGTATAAAAGCGTATACATTTATGATTATGTGTATTTTGAAAAATGATGTGATATAATTAATTTGGTGGTGATGATATGAAAAAAATCGCAGTTATGACATCTGGTGGAGATGCACCTGGTATGAACGCAGCTATAAGAGCTGTTGTTAGAAGTGGACTCCATTATGGTCTTGAAGTATATGGAATTAAATACGGATATAAAGGGTTATGTGATGGTGACATTACTTTGTTAGAAAGAAATGATGTTTCTAGAATTATAAAAAGTGGTGGTACTATTTTAGGTAGTGCTAGATTCCCTGAGTTTAAAGATATAGAGGTAAGAAAAAAAGCAGTTGAACAATTAGATAAAATTGGTATTGAAGCTATCGTAGTAATTGGTGGTGACGGATCTTATAGAGGTGCACAAGCATTAACTAATATGGGAATTAAGTGTATTGGATTGCCAGGTACTATTGATAATGATATATCTTCAACAGATTATACTATTGGATTTCAAACAGCGTTACAAACAATCGTTGATTCAATTGATAAATTAAGAGATACATCAATGTCTCATCAAAGATGTAGTGTTGTTGAAGTAATGGGTAGAAACTGTGGAGATTTAGCTTTATACGCAGGAATAGCTGGAGGTAGTGAATTTATTATTACTCCAGAAACTGGATTTGATAAACAGCGAACACTAGATGCAATTAATAATTCGTTTAGTAGTGGAAGAAAACACGCTATTGTTGTTGTTACTGAACATATGCTTAATGTAATTGATTTAGCTAAAGATATTGAAGAATATACAGGTTATGAAACAAGAGCGACAATATTAGGCCACGTTCAACGTGGTGGAGATCCATCAGCTTTTGATAGAGTTATGGCAACTGAAATGGGTGAATATGCTGTTGAGTTGTTGTACAATGGAAAAGGTGGAAAAGCTGTAGGGCTTAAGAATATGGATTATGTAGATTATGATATAGAATACGCATTGAATAAAAAAAGAGAAATTCCTAATAAGCGTTATGGCTTAGTTGGAAGACTCAAATAGGAGTGATTTGATGATACCATTTAACCAAACAAAGATTATATGTACTATTGGACCAATCTCTGACAGTAAAGATGAAATGAGAAAACTGATTTTAGCTGGTATGGATGTTATGAGAATGAATTTCTCACACGGTAATCATGAACAACATCTAGGAAGACTAGAAACACTAAAATCTCTTAATAAAGAACTTGGAACATACGTAGCTAGTTTACTAGATACTAAGGGACCAGAAGTTAGAACTCATCTTTTTGAAAATGGTACGGTTCTAATAAAAGAAGACTCTAAAGTAACTGTTCATATGAAAGAAATTTTAGGAAATGCTAATAATATTAGTGTTACTTATGATAAGTTATATGAAGATGTTAAACCTGGAGATTTAATTATTGTTGATGATGGATATTTGTCTTTATTAGTAGAAAGTATTGACGTAAAAAATAAAAAAATAAATACAATCGCTCAAAATGATCATACTGTAAAAGACAGAAGAGGTATAAATATTCCTGGAGTAGAATTACAACTTGAATTTATTTCAGAAAAAGATAGAGAAGATATAATTTGGGGATGTAAACAACATGTTGATTTTATTGCAGCTTCTTTTGTAAGAAGAGCAAGTGATGTTGAAGAAATTAGAGCAATATTAAAAGAACATGATAGAGAAGACATTCAAATCATATCAAAAATAGAAAACAAAGCAGGAGTATTAAACATACAAGATATTATTGATGCATCTGAGGGTATCATGGTTGCACGTGGAGATTTAGGCGTTGAAGTACCATTTGAAGATGTTCCAGTAATCCAAAAACATATTATTAAATGTTGCCACGCAAAAGGAAAAGTCAGTGTTACTGCAACACAAATGTTAGAATCAATGATAGATCATCCAAGACCTACAAGAGCTGAAGTTAGTGATGTAGCAAATGCAATTTATGATGGAACTGATGCAATTATGTTATCTGGTGAGAGTGCTATAGGGAAATATGCTGTAGAGTCTGTAGAAGTTATGAACCACATAGCAATTAAAATTGAAAAAGAAATAGATCGAGGAAGTTTCATTAAAAGAGCAAACAAGAATAATCAAAATAAAGAAATAATGGAATCTAGTATTGCTGTAAGTGTTGCGTATACAGTTATGCAAAGCCAAGTAGATTTAATCATTGCACCTACAGTTAGTGGATTTACTCCAAAACTAATTTCTAAGTTTAGACCAGATGCTAAAATTGTAGCATTAACACCTAGTGATAGACTAGCAAGAAGCTTAGCAATTCATAGTGGAGTTGAAGCAATTAATTTTGATTTGTGTGAAGACACAGAAGAATTGATTAGAAGAGCGATTGTTCTTGCAAAAGAGGTATACAACTGTAGAGTTGGACAAAGAATTATTGTAACTGGTGGATTCCCAATTGGTACACAAACAAATAGCCTCAGAATAATTGATATTACATAAGAGGTTGTAAAGAAATGAAATCTTAATTGATTTTAAGCTTTACGGCTTTTCTTTTGAATGAAAAATATAAAAACGCTGAAAATCAGCGTTTTTTAGTTGTTTAAACCCATTTCTTCTTAGAAATATGGATAACTCTTAAATTGTGGTATTCTGTAAGCGTCAAATCTTAGGTGTATTCCCTTAGCAACAATACTTTGATAAAATACCACTATAAAGGTGGTGTTTTGTAAGCGTCAAATCTTAGGTGTATTCCCTTAGAAACAATACTTTGATAAAATACCACTATAAAGGTGGTGTTTTTAATGAATCCAGAAATAAACCAAGAAGAAAAATGGCGAAAGCTTCTACTAGAACATAAAACAACAGATATGACAATCAAATCATACTGTAAAATAAATGATGTGAAAGTACATCAATTTACGTATTGGCGTAATAAGATTGAAAGAGGAATAGTTAGGGAA
>JAFLJX010000177.1 GCA_022712785.1 Mycoplasmatota bacterium
TACTTGGTCTAATATCCAAACCAAGTTTACCTATAATAAATATTAATGTTGCAAGTAATATTCCAAACAAATAGGCACTTCCTATTGATCCTATCCATTTTGTAATTATGAAATCACTATATCTTATAATAGCTATTGGAACCAAAAAAATTATAATAAGCATAATTATATTAAGTATCATTATTTAAGTTCCTTTCCATAAATACGATATGTTTTAATAATTTCACCACCAAATTTCTTAAATGCATTTATCGGTTTAGGGTTATTTTCCATCATTGTTCCAGCTTCAAAATCTGTAATACCATGTTTTTCAAACTCATCAAATAAACTATTAAATATATGAGCTATTAGTCCCGTATTTTGATATTCAGGCACAATGTATTGCATTGTTCCTCTGGCTTTTGTTATTTTTCTTTTAGCTAAAATCATCCTAATCGGTCTTATTTTTCCTTTTGTCTTTTTTAAGATTTGATTGAAATCCGGGAAAGTCAAACAAAAACCAACAGGTTTATTAGTATTGTTTTCTCTAGCAATTTTTATAAAGTTTGGATTAATAAACAGTTTTAACTGTTTAGCCGTCTGTTCGATCATCTTAATGGATGGTGCATCCTGATATACAATTTCATTTGTAGCAACACTTAAAATATAGTGAACATCTTCCATGTCTTTATCTAAGTCTTTCCAACTTAGACTGTCTACTCTAACATCATGACTTCTCAAAAAATATTTTGAAATAGTATTTAATCTTTTTTTAGATTTTATATTAACATCAGCATTTAAACTAACTGTATCAATTGCTTTTAAATATCCGTATTCTTCAAGAAGCGTTCCGTAATATTCATAATTGTAAGATGTGAAAATTGTGGGTGCAATTTCAAAACCACTTATTAACACTCCACGTCTTGTATCTGCATCATATGGAGAAAATGTCCCTTCAGAATAATCTACTTTATTTAAAACCATATATTCTTCCATGTAACTAAACAATTCTTTAACTACATTTATATCATTTATTGTATCAAAAAAAGAGAAAAAGCAAATTTTCTTTCCCTGTTTTTTACTGTAATCTAGGGTGAATAATAATCTTCCTTGAACTTCATTGTCTTTAATTGATAATATTGCTTTATAAGTCTTATCATCTAATACAATTTTCTTAAGCTCCTTTTTAAGAGCACTAAAAATAGGAAATACATAGTTATCATTTCCTCTATACAAATCCTTTACAAAGTAAATAAAATCTTTGACTTCTTTTATATTATTAACTACTTTGATCATAATCACACCTCCAAGAAAATCTCATCAAGCTATAAATTCAATACAAATTTTCAAAATAATTATAGCATACTATGGCCTTTTAGGAAAGTTAAATCCAATATTATACTAAAAAAACAACTACTTGATTTTTCATTTAAGTAGTTGTTTTTAAATTAGTTTTTCTCTAAAACTGCCTCCATAAATTTTTTAGCAATTTCTTCATCAAATTGAGTTCCACTACATTTAATTAATTCCTTAAATGCATCCCCTTGAGTTTTTGCTTTCGAGTATTTTCTTCCAGTTATCATTACATCATATGCGTCACAAATAGACACTATTTTTGCGAATAATGGTATTTCATCTCCTGTTAATCCAAATGGATACCCTTTACCATCTATTCTTTCATGGTGATACAAAACCCCAAATGCAATTCTATCTGATTCAACAATATTTTTAACTATTTTATACCCGGCTTCAGAATGTCCTTTTATTTTTTTGTATTCGTCTTTTGATAGTGTTCCTTTTTTTGATAATATATCTTCAGATATGGTTATTTTACCAATATCATGAACTTGACATAATAAGACAATATCTTCATGGTCACTAACTCTAGAATAGCCTAATTTTTTAAGCGTTTTTACTGCATACTTACCTAATCTATCACAATGGTCTTTGGTTTCTTCAGTTTTTACATGTAAAGTACTTAATACTGCATCCATTGTTTTGCTTTTTCTTGAATTTCTATCCCCAAGTTTTCTTCTATACATCAAGTTTTCTGCATTTATAAATGCATCATTAAACGTTGAATTATTATCTTTAACTATTTCATAGCCAATAGATACTCCAAGTTGGATGTCATTCTTTTTATTTAAGGCAATAATATTGTCTTTAATTTTGTCTAAATGTTCTGTAACTTTTTTTTCTGTTGATTCAGTACTTATTACTGCAAACTCATCTCCACCTATTCTATAGATAGTTGAGTTTTTATTAAACTCTGTCTTGAACTGGTTTCCTACAAAATCAATTGCTGTATCGCCTTTTATATGCCCAAAAGCATCATTAATAAATTTAAGTCCGTCTATATCCGCGATGATTAATGAATAATTAGATAACATATCTGAACTATTAATATATCTTTCAAATGCGTTTCTATTTAAAAGTCCAGTAACTGTGTCATGATCTACCAAATACTCGTTTCTTCTTTGATACTTAATCTGTTCAGTGACATCAGCCATGAATCCACCACGTATCATAAGACTACCATCAGGAAACCTTTTTTCAACCTCAAAATTATGTTCAAAATAAAAAATTTCTTTTGTTGCAATGTTTTGATGTTTAACTAATAGTTTTTCATATCCTTCAAGTTCTCCACTCATAACCTTATCATCCATTGCAAAGTAAGCGTCACGGAGTTCTAATCCTTCAGCATCATCTTTGTAAATTGACTGATCAAATTCCTTTATTAGGAATTGATTAAACTCTATTTCAGTTATTCCTAGTTTTGTGAACAACAGCTTGTTTCCATAAAAACTTGTAGATTCCCCTGTGCTTTCACTTGATAAATACCAAATCATAACTCTTCCTGATTTTACAGCTAATCTCTCAGCACTAAGATGTCTATCTTTTTCAAGCATTAATATTTTATTTGCTTCTTCCATTTTAATTTTATCTGTAATATTAACAATAAATCCACCTATAATTTTTATTGTACCATCGCTGTATCTCTCTTCAACTCGAGTTTGGTGTTCTAGATATACTGCTTCTTTTGTTTTTAGATTTTGATGTTTAACTGTAACTTTAAATTCATTAATTTTATTTGATAAAGAGATATCAAAATCTCTTAAAAGTTTATCCATTGAATCTTTACCATTTTTATCTGGGTAAGCAGTTTTTAAAAAGTCTTCAAATTTGACATACCCATTCTTAGTACTTTCAACTCCTAAAACCTCTTTATATCTAGAATTTGAAATAATATAATCGCCTTCTGGAAATTCATCGAAATTTAGCGTCCACACTAATAATTGTGCCATATTAATGGCTCTATTACTAGCTTTTAAGAGTTCTCTGTTACTTTCTTCTAAGCGATCAATATTAAATTCTTTTAATTTACTTTCAGTAACATCAATCGTAATAGCTACTATAAGTTCTGCGAATCCATCATCATTTCTTGATAAAACATTCACTCTATCCTCAACCCAAATAATATTTCCATCATTGTCAATCCATGGACATGTCAATGTGTAATAATCCGATTTTCCTATTACTAGATTATTAAATTCTTCAATATTATTATCAAAATAGTCCTTATATTCTGGATAATCATTTAATATCTTATCTTTTATTACTTCCCATTCTTTTTTGAAAATAATACGTGACACTTCATGTTCCGCATCAATCCCATATAGTTCTCTTGAAGAATTCATGTGAAATATTCTATATTCATTATTAATTCTTTCAATCCATCTAAGGCCAATCTTGGCATTTATTAAACCTTCATTACCTAAGAAATCTACTTGCTTCCCTACTTCAGTCTCAACTGCAGTTATATAGATTATCCCATCTATAATAAAACCTTCTAAGTAAAAGAAGTCTGGAGTCGATATAAACTTGAGTTTAATTTCAAAATCAACTACTTTTTCAGAACTAAAATTTTCCAAAAACGATGTTAGAAAATTAATATTTTCTACTTGATTAATAAAAACATGTTTAAACAAGTCATCTTCTTGACTGTACCATTCATTCTCTTTTATTACGCCTTTCAACCCAAACATCAAAAGAGAATTCTTAGAAAAAAGAAATTCCTTAGTTTTTTTATTATATTCCCAAACACTAGCAAGTACTCCATTAAATCCAATTCCCTCTAATTCATTCTTTATGAGTTTCATTGAACCACTCCTAGTTTTTTAATAATTATACCATAAAATATAACAATCTTAAAGCCTTTATATGAGCCATTTATTCTAATAAAATAAAAAGACTTGCAAATGCAAGTCTATTTATTTTTATAGATAACCACCATTACCATATCTTGCTACTTCTTCTCTAGTAATCTTATCCTTACACATTAGTCTATGTAATATGACATCTGAACTACTTTTTTCAGCAAATAATACTCCTGCAGGGAACCCAACTATTGCCACTTCTTTGTGATATGCAATCAGTGTCATAGACCCAGATAATATAGGCATACCATAGGCTATAATTTCACTACCTGTATTCATAATGGCATTGGGTGTTATATCTGAAGGATCAACACTCATTCCACCTGTACAAATAACAAGTTCGGCACCATTTTTAATATGATCATTAATTGCTTTTGTAATTTCTTCCATGTCATCAGGAACAATTGTTTGTCCAATAAGCTTTGCATCAAACTTTTCAATTTTAGGAAGCATAACTTCTTTAAACTTATCTTTAATTCTACCGTAATATACTTCATTACCTGTAGTTACCATTCCAACTTTTTTTACTTTAAGTGGAATCATATTGATTACAGGTTCTTTTATTATAGATTCAGCTTTCAATATTTTTTCTTCATTAATCATTAAAGGAATTACCCTTGTCCCAGCAATAATGTCTCCCTTTTTAAGAAACATAAAGTTTGGTTTTGTAGATACAATAACTTCATCAATCATATTTAATTGATAGAGAGCTTCTAAATCCATTTTCAATACTCCGTCAACCTTACTAATCAAATTGATTTTACCTTCTTTTACTAAAGATACATCAATGTTTTCTCCAATAATTAAGCTTTTCAATCTTTCAGCTGCATCATTTTCATGAATATATCCTTCAATATCTTCCCATACATATAAGATATCTTTACCGATATCTAATAGTTTAGGAATATCTTCTTCTCTAACTATATGACCTTTTCTAAATAGAGGTCCTTTAAATTCTCCTGGTACTATTTTAGTAACGTCATGACAAAGAACTTGCCCAACAGCATCAACTGTATTTATTGTTTTAAGTTTCATTATTTACCTCTTTATATTTAGATGTTTTAAACTACCACCATTTTTTATTAGTAATATTTCAGCCATAATACTTAATGCAATTTCAGCGGGATCATTTTTTGCTATATCTAATCCAATAGGTGAAAATAGACGTTCATTATTTACAACATTTAATCCATCTTTAAGTGCATCTTTCATTAAAGTGTTTATCTTTCTTTTGCTCCCAATTAATCCTAAATATCTGTAATCTTTCCCAATGACTTCTTTTAAAGCCTCATAATCACTTGAATGACCTTTTGTTGTAATAACAACATAACTATCTTTAACTTTAAAATCTTTTAAAGCTTTACTGTATTCTCCAGATATAACATCTGCATTCGGGAATTTTTCTGCATTTGCAAATTCAACTCTTTCATCAACTACTGTAATGTTGAATCCAAGTTCCAGAGCTATATTGTATAAAAAACTACCAATATGTCCCCCGCCAATAATTACTAAGTTCTTATCATTTTTTACAACATCTATAAACCCTTCCATAGAAC
This sequence comes from Mycoplasmatota bacterium, assembly GCA_022712785.1. Lineage (GTDB taxonomy): Bacteria > Bacillota_I > Bacilli_A > Izemoplasmatales > Izemoplasmataceae > JAFGXW01. The sequence goes on from JAFLJX010000177.1 coordinate 5,753, forward strand.
CCCCACAAATCATACCAATATCACCCTGTTCACTCAATGTATAACTAAAAGGTTCACTAGTGTTATTTTCTAAACAACTTATAGCTTCTTTGATTACACTGTATTCTACTTTTCCTCCACCAACAGTTCCTTCTATTTTACCGTCACTAAAAACAAGCATAGTATTCCCTACTCTTCCTGGAGCACTGCCTGTTGATTTTGTAACAGTAACATAAGCAACTTTAATGTTATTAAGTATACTCTCATTTAATATATGTATTACCTTTTTATTCATATAAACAAATCCTTTGTATTTAATTTACTTTATTCTATTATACAATAAAAACCTCTATTTTATATACTTTTTTAAATAAGAAATACCAACTCTAAAATTCTATCAAATTGGTATTGCTTTGAAAATAAAAACACCTAAATACTATGATTATAGTGCAAAGGTAGTTTTTACTTATGCATCTAATAAACAAAGATCAAATAAAAATAATTGATTTATTAAAAATATTCATTAGATTACCTTTATAACTAATTATCTCTTTATTTTATTTAATTCTAAATATCCTTTTCTGTTAAATCTTGAATTAACATAAAAAACTACACAGAAATAAACAACAATAAATATGTACCCTATCATTGATCCAAATTGTTTTCCTAAGAAATAATATATTCCTGCCCCTAATAGCATTAAGGGTAATATTACTGTGAATAACGTCCAATTACTTTTCAAAGTAATTCCATAAGTTACTTTCTTTTTCGGCTTAATCTCAATGATTTTTGGTTCAGAAACATAAAAATTAAGTCTAACTTGAATCTGATATTTCCCTGGTTCTAGATCATATTTTTTTACTTGTTTGCTTTTTAATTTATCTACCATTACTCCATTAATATACAAATAAATCATTTTTGTTTTTATAATTGTGGGACTCTCAGTACTGATTATGAGCATTTGTAGTACCTCCTTGAATAACTATTTCTTGATTTTCGACTCTTATAATTCATTATATAACACCCTACGATTATATACCACATATTCATTATATACAAAGATAGCTTTCTTGTGAAAGCATTGATTTCTCAGATTTGTTTTAGTCAACTATTTTTAAAAAAAAGAGCCAAGTTAATGGCTCTAATTTATATAAAATTATTGAATAATACTATAAATCATTTGGATCCCAATTACCTTCTGAGTAATCCGGTTTGATAATCCAAGAAGCCAAAATAGCGAAGATCGCTGTAGCAGCTACGGCAGAACCAAATAAGATATCTAATATTTTATGTAATTCAATGAATTCAGTTTTCCCACCAAGTCCTAAACCAAGACCTAATGCAATTGATATGATAAGCATATTTTTATCACTAAATCCAGCTTTAGCAAGCATTTTAATACCATTACCAACAATTATAGCAAATAAAGTTATTAATGCTCCACCTAATACTGCATCAGGAATAATTCTAAAAATAGCAGCAAATTTAGGTAAGAATGATAACAATGCCAAGAATGCTACACCAGTAAATACTACTGATTTATTAACTACTTTAGTGTTTGTAACGATACCAACATTTTGACCAAATGAAGTATTTGGCAATGCATTGAACGCTGTAGAGAACATAGATCCGAAACCATCAGCTAATAACCCACCTGATATTTCATCTTCAGTTGCGATTCTACCTAAACCACCTAAAGCAACACCATTAGTATCACCAATTGTTTCAACTGTAGTTGCAAAGTATACAGCTATGAATGGTACAATAGCACCTAATTTAAACATATCAGCAAAATTAAAGTCTATAGCTTTTAGAGGTACAATATGCCATAGTGAAACCCAATCAGTTTGACCAACTAAGTCAAAGTTAGTAATTCCAATAATTAGTGCAAATAAAGTACCAACAGCGATACCAACTAAGATAGCAGCATTTTTCCAAACTCCTTTACCATACACATTGAATGCAAGGGCAACAAGTAATGTTATTGTAGCAGTTAAAATTGCTTCCCAAGTTCCGCGTAATGGACCAAACCCACCAACGAAATAATTTCCACCAACATTAACAAGGTATAATCCTAATGCGATTAGCAATGTACCAGTTACGATAGGTGTAAAAATACGTTTAATATATTTATAAGTGAACCCTACAAATACTTCTAAAAATGCACCAACAAACGCTGCACCAATTACAGCAGGCATACCGAATTCTGCGGCAGCAGCTGTACCAACACCAACGAATGCAAATGATACACCCATTACAATTGGAAGTCCTGAACCAATTTGGTAAGAACCAATTTTTATTGGGTATAACTGAATCATTGTTACAAGAGCTGAAGTGAACATTGCAGCTTGAATCATCATAGTTAAACCGTCTGAACTAAATGTTCCTGGATGATTACCTAATGCTACTCCCCCGATGATTAGGATCGGTGCTAAGTTACTTACAAACATTGCAAGTACATGTTGTAATCCTAATGGAAACGCAAATTTAAAAGGTACTTTACCTTCTAATTGTCTTGCATTTTCAAAATTAAAATCTGACATTCTAAAATCCTCCTTATTTTTTTTGTATATCTAATTATATTGTACATTCAAAAAACAATCTTACCAAAGCTCGTATATTAGTTTGGTATTTCTATAATATATTGTTTACATTATAGTAGATTCTTTTAAGTTTTATAGCACAAATACAATTTAAATAATTAGTTGTTCTCTTTTTCATTTTCCTTAATTCTATAATAATACAAATCGAATTACAAGCGTTTTCACATTTCAAAACAATACACACGTTCTATATTTCCATATATTTGAAGTTCAAATCAACCGCAAATTTTGTGAATTGCGCTTTACTAGACAGTTAGGCCGTGTTAGTGAGTTTTGTAGTAAATCAAAACTAATTAAAATCTTTATACTTAAGAAACCACAAATCATAATTATTCATATTTTTCAACAAATATTCACATTAATTTGTTATATTAGAGATAGTTCCTACATATATATTTAGATTGGAGAACAAATTATGAAAAAAATCTTTTTAGTTTTTATAAACGTTGTAATAGTTATTTCTGTTGGGACATTTATGTATCATTCTTATACTGAAGAGCTTAATAGTAAACTTGACGTTGAATGTGAATATAACTATTTAGTTAATTCAAACTCAATGAGTTTAAGTTGTGACGTGAAAGATGAAGATTTAATTATCTCTGAT
>JAFLJX010000178.1 GCA_022712785.1 Mycoplasmatota bacterium
TTGATTCAGGATTAGATATTGATGCATTAAAAATTGTAGGAGAAAATGTTACGAAAATGAAAAGTGATGATTTAGGATTACTTTTAATAACACATTACCAACGTTTACTAGAATATATTAAAGCTGATTTTGTTCATGTCATGATGGTTGGTAAAATAGTAAAAAGTGGTGGAATGGAACTTATAAGAAGAATTGATAATGAAGGATATGATTTCATTAAAAAGGAACTTGGTATTGAAGACGTTAGAGTTGTTATTAAAGAAGAAGAAGAAAAAGTATTACTTGGATCATGTGCAACTAAGGAAGCACTTGGATTATAATGTTTAAATATATTGGAAACAAGGAAACAAATAGAGACATTCCAGATGGTATTTCAAAGTTTTTAACTGAAGAGTTAGGCAGCTATATCGTTGTTAAAGACGGTTATATTATTGAAAAGAAACTTGATAAAACTTTTGATAAGCTAATTGTTAAAAATATCAAAGAAGCGATTTCTAAAAACGATTCAAATATATCAGAAAACAAGTTTTTGACTTCTTTAGAAGATGATGCTTATCAGTATAATTTAGAAGAAATAAATAGTGGATTACTAATCAATGTTCCTGAAAATTTAGTATTTTGTAACACTCTTCATATTTTTTATATTCAAGAAAATAGTGATTTGGTAAATAATACCTTGATAGTATTAGAACCTAACTCAGAGTTTAAATATTTTGAGTATATTTATAATGATGGTGAAGCAAGTATTAATTATGTTAGTAATAGTATTGTTAAAGAAAACGCTAAATTGTCTTATTCGGGACTATCAAAATTAAGTGAAAAGAGTGTTGCTTCAGTAATTAGAAATAGTTATGTTTATAGATATGGTAGTAGTATATATAGCATCGCAGAAATCAATGATTCGTTAACTGATTCTAAAACTAATATTTATCTTCAAGAACAATATGCAAGTTGTACATCAAAAACAATCGCGATAACAAATAAAGAACAATCTGCAAAGTTTACTCAATTGATTGAACATAATGCACCTGATACTGAAGGTTTTATTGAAAATTATGGAGTTGCTAATAATAATAGTGCTTTAGTATTTGAGGGTATTGGTAAGATAAATAAAGGTATGAAAAGAAGTAATGCTAAACAACAAAATAGAGGAATCGTGCTTGGAGCTAATTCAAGACTTGATGCTAATCCTTTATTATTGATTGACGAATATGATGTTGAAGCATCACATGGTGCGGCTATTGGTAAAATAGATGAAGATCAATTATATTATTTAATGAGTAGAGGTTTAACTCATAAGAACGCTCAAAGACTAATTATTTCAGGGTTCTTAAGTCCACTAATTAGTTTAATGTCTACACAAGAATTAGTAAAAGAAATTATTGAAACAGTTGAAAATAAAACCTTGTAGGTGAAAAGTATGGATCCGTATAAACTAAAAAAAGATTTCCCGGTATTAGATGATGAAACTCTTATTTACTTAGATACAGCAGCGTCGAGTTTAAAACCGAAACAAGTTATTAAGAAACTTGATGAATACTATGAAAAATATAGTGTGAATGTTCATAGAGGAGTTTATAACTTAAGTTATGTAGCAACTGAAATGTATGAAGACTCTCGTAATAAAGTTAGTGCTTTTATTAATGCTGATTTTAATGAGATTATCTTTACTAGAGGCGCGAGTAGCGCACTTAACTTAGTGGCTACAAGTTACGGATTAAATAACTTATCAAGCACTGACGAGATAATTGTTAGTGAACTTGAACACCATTCACAGGTATTACCTTGGCAAAATGTCAGTAATATTACAAAAGCAAAATTAGTATATGTTCCACTAAATAAAGAGGGGCGTATTACTATTGAAAACTTTAAAAAAGTATTAAATGAAAACACTAAGGTTGTAGCTTTGAATTACATATCAAATGTTATGGGGTATATTGCTCCTATTAAAGAGATTATAAAATTATCACACGAAGTTGGTGCAATAGTTTCTGTTGACGCAGCTCAAGCTGCGCCACATAAAAGAATAGATGTAAAAGACTTAGATTGTGATTTCTTATCATTCTCAGGACACAAAATGTTAGGTCCTACTGGTATTGGAGTCCTTTATGGTAAAAGCAAACTATTAGATGAAATGCCTCCAATTGAATTTGGTGGAGACATGAATGATAATGTTGATTTATATGAAGCTTCTTGGAAAGAAATTCCCTATAAGTTTGAAACTGGAACACCAGGTATTGCTGGAGCAATAGGGCTTGGTGCTGCAATTGATTATATTGAAAGTATTGGACTTGAAGAGATTGCAATTCATGAGAAAGAATTGAAAGATTATACTATTAAAAAATTAGAAGAACTAAAAGATATAACAGTTTACAATAAAACAGCTGAAACAGGGATTATCACATTTAATATTGATGGAGTTCATCCACATGATGCTGTTACATTCTTTGATGGAGATAATATATGTATGAGAGCTGGGCATCATTGTGCACAGTTGATAATTAAGTGGTTAGAAGTTGTGGCTACATTACGTGTATCATTCTATTTATATAATACAGTTGAAGACTGTGATAAATTTGTTGAATCAGTTAAGAACGCAAGAGACTTCTTTAAAAGTGTTGGATTTTAGGAGGAAATGTAATGAATGATTTAGAGACTTTATATAGACAAGTAATAATGGATCATTATAAGAATCCTAGAAACAAAGGACTTTTAAGTAGTAGTGGATATAAAACGATTCATATTAAGAACCCAACATGTGGAGATGATATCACTATTCAATCTTTAGTTGAAGATGGAATAGTTAAAGATGTTAGACATGATGGTACTGGTTGTTCTATTTGTTGTAGTAGTGCATCAGTAATGAGTGAAACCTTGATAGGTAAAACAAAAGAAGACGCAGAGAAAATTAGCGAAGCATATATTAATATGTTAACTAATAAAGAGTATGATGAGAATGTTGATTTAGAAGAAGCAATTGTTTACCAGGGAGTAAGAAAATTTCCTGCAAGAGTAAAATGTGCTTCTATTGCTTGGAAAGCATTTCAGGGTACATTAGAAAGTGAGTGATTCTTTATGAGTGAAAAAACAAAGAATGAAATAAAGGATATTATAGGAGATTATAAATTCGGATTTAAAACAGAATCTAAGAGTATCTTAGATACTGGTAAAGGGATAAATGAAGATGTAGTAAGAGAAATTTCTAAAATAAAAGGTGAACCTGAATGGATGTTAGATTTCAGGCTTAAAAGTTATAAAAAGTTTATGTCTGTACCTAATCCAACATGGGGTCCTGATTTAAGTGAAATAAATTTTGATGAGATAACATATTATATTAAACCGTCAGAACGTGTTGAGGAAAATTGGGATGATGTTCCTAAGGAAATCAAAGATACATTTGAAAAACTTGGAATCCCAGAAGCTGAACAAAAGTTCTTAGCGGGTGTATCAACTCAGTTTGATAGTGAGGTAGTTTATCACTCGATGTTAAAAGAGTTAGAAGATCAAGGTGTAATATTCTGTGATACGGATACTGCATTAAGATTATATCCAGATTTAGTAAGGGAATATTTCGGGAAAATTGTTCCTTTTACAGATAATAAGTATGCTTCACTAAATAGTGCTGTATGGAGTGGAGGTTCTTTTATCTATGTACCACCAGGTGTTAGAGTAGAAAAACCACTTCAATCATATTTTAGAATTAATAGCGAACAAATGGGACAGTTCGAAAGAACACTGATCATTGTTGATGAAGGAGCATTTGTTAATTATGTAGAAGGGTGCACTGCACCAGTTTATAGTAAAGCAAGTTTACATACTGCGATAGTAGAAATCTATGTTAAAAAAGGAGCACATTGTCGTTATTCAACAGTTCAAAACTGGGCTAATAATATTATTAACTTAGTTACTAAAAGAGCTTTAGTTGAAGAAGATGGACACATGGAATGGATTGATGGAAATATTGGAAGTAAAATCAATATGAAATATCCTTCATGTATCTTAAAAGGTGATAGAGCTAAAGGAACAACAATCTCAATCGCATTTGCTGGTGAAGGTATGTATCAAGATACTGGAGCTAAAATGATTCATATAGGTAAAGACACAACATCTAAAATTATAAGTAAATCTATGAGTGCTAAAGGTGGTAAAGTTAATTACCGAGGTATGATTAGACATGGTAAAAATGCAACTGGTGCGAAAAGCAATGTTGAGTGTGACACAATTATCTTAGATGGCATTAGTACATCGGATACATTACCATATAATATAGTTACAAATAATCAAGCTCAAGTTCAACATGAGGCGACCGTTTCAAAAGTTAGTGAAGAGCAATTATTCTACTTACAAAGTAGAGGGTTAACTAACGAACAAGCAACAGAAATGATTATAATGGGATTCATTGAACCGTTTGCCAAAGAATTACCTATGGAATATGCTGTAGAATTAAATCAATTAATTAAATTGGAAATGGAAGGTTCTATAGGATAATAATAGAGGTGATTTTATGTATGTAGCAGCTAAAAACAGATACGATAAAATGATATATAACAGGGTTGGAAAAAGCGGGTTAAAATTACCACAGTTTTCACTTGGGTTTTGGCAAAACTTTGGATTTGAAAAGGATTATGAAGAAGTTAAAGAAATTGTTTTAAAAGCTTTTGATAGTGGTATTACACATTTTGATTTAGCTAATAATTACGGACGTCCTTTTGGGAGTGCGGAAATTAATTTAGGCAAAATACTAAAAAATGAGTTAGCTCCTTATAGAGATGAACTGATTATATCTACAAAAGCTGGATATACTATGTGGGATGGCCCATATGGTGACCATGGTTCTAGAAAATATATAATGGCATCGCTCGATCAATCACTAAATAGATTAGGAATAAAATATGTTGATATATTTTATCATCATAGACCTGACTACGATACTCCTCTTAAAGAAACTATGAAGGCACTTGCTGACATTGTGAATCAAGGGAAAGCTTTATACATTGGGTTATCAAATTATCCTAAAGAAAGAGCGTTAGAGGCTATAGAAGTATTAAGAGGTTATGGTGTTGAATTACTAATTCACCAACCTAAATTATCAATGTTAAATCAATGGGTTAAAGAAACTGAGTTAGATAAAATGCTTATTAAAGAGGGAGTTGGAATGATACCTTTTAGTATATTATCTCAAGGTCTTTTAACTGAAAAATACATAACAGAAATTCCTCTTGATTCAAGAGCAGGGAATCCTGATGTCGGATTCTTAAATGAAGATAGTGTCACAAGTGAATTAAGAGTTAAATTAGTTAAACTTAAAGAAATTGCTAAAAAAAGGAAACAGTCCTTGGCTCAAATGGCAATATCTTGGGCTAGTATGCAAAACGGAGTTTCATCGGTTCTACTTGGTGTTAGTAGAATAGGTCAGTTAGAAGCAAATTTAGATGCATTAAACAATAGATTTTTCACTGATAAAGAGATAAAAGACATTAATAAAATCTTATAATGATAATAAAAGAGTTTTTTTAAAAAAAGACTCTTTTATATATTCGATTAGTTTGATATAATCAATGTTTGATGTATAATATTATGTATATATTAAATGTTGATTAAATTAAAAATTCGATAAAATATTTAGTAAAAAGGAGATTTAAAATTATGGAAAAATCAATTAATGCGATAAGGTTTTTAGGGATGGATTCGATCAATAAAGCTAATAGTGGACATCCAGGTATTGTACTTGGAGCTGCACCTATTATTTATAACTTATATACTAAACATATGAGAGTTACTCCAAATAAACCTTTATGGTTTAACCGAGATCGTTTTGTATTATCTGCGGGGCATGCAACTGGGATGTTGTATCCAACATTACATTTAGCAGGCTTCGGTGTAAAAATACAAGATTTAAAAGAATTTAGACAATTAAATTCTTTAACTCCAGGACATCCTGAGTATTTACATACTAAGGGAATAGATTCTACAAGTGGACCACTTGGACAAGGTATTCCAATGGCTGCGGGTATGGCACTTGCTGAGAGTTATTTAGCTGCGACTTTTAATAAAGAAGGATTCAATGTAATTGATCATTATTCATATGCAATTTGTGGTGATGGTGATTTGCAAGAAGGTGTAACTCAAGAAGCAATGAGTTTAATTGGACATTTAGGATTAGAAAAGTTAATCGTTTTATATGATTCAAATGATATTCAATTAGACGGACCACTTGAGTGGGCTAATACTGAAAATGTAAAACTAAAATATGAATCAATGAATTGGGATTATTCAAGAGTTAATGACGCTAATGATTTAGATGAATTAAACAAAGCTATTGAAGCTGCGAAATTAACTGATAAACCTTCAATTATAGAAGTTAAATCAATTATCGGATTTGGTTCGAAAGACCAAGGAGAAAGTTCAACTCATGGTTCACCTATAGGGTTAGAAGAAACTGCTTTAATGAGAAAAAGAATGGATTATGATTATCCATTATTCACAGCTCCTGAAGAAGTTTATGAAGATTTCTTTAAAAACACTGTTCAACGTGGTGAAACTGCGTTAAATGAATGGGATAATTTATTTGAAGATTATAAAGAAGCTTATCCTGAACTAGCTCAAAAACTAGAAAACATAATTAATGGTAAATTAGATATAGATTTTGATAAAGTATTAGAAACTGCACCTCTAGGAACTAACGAAGCTTCAAGAGTAACTGGTGGAAAAGTGTTAACTAAATTATCAAATGTGTTAATTGAATTAATAGGTGGTAGTGCTGATTTAACTAAATCAACAAAAGCTAAAGGAATTAATGGAGATTTCACTAAAGATAATAGACTTGGTAGAAATATAAATTACGGTGTTAGAGAACACGCGATGGCAGCTATCGTTAACGGGATAACATTACATGGATTAAAAGGATTTAGTGGTGCATTCTTTGTGTTCGCAGATTATTTAAAGCCTTCAGTTAGGATGGCAGCAATTATGAGTTTGCCTTCAATCTATATATTCAGTCATGATTCTGTGGCTGTTGGTGAAGACGGACCAACTCATGAGCCAATTGAACAGCTGTCAATGCTAAGAACTACACCTAACGTGAACGTTCTTAGACCATGTGACGCTAACGAAACTGCATTTAGTTATAGATTTGCTTTAGAAGCAAAATCTACACCTACTGTAATTACTTTATCAAGACAAAACTTAGAAGTTAAGAAAGTTACTAATTATGAAGACTTTAAAAAAGGTGCTTATGTAATTAGTGATATTAAAGATTTCGAGGGAATATTGATTGCTACAGGTAGTGAAGTAGGTTTAGCAATTGAAACTCAAGAATTACTATTAAAAGAAGGAATTAAAGTTAGAGTTGTATCAATGCCTTCTATGGATATATTTAAATATACAAGTAAAGAATATCAAGAAGAAATTCTACCTAAAAATATTACTAAGAGAGTAGCTCTTGAAATGGGTAGTCCTGATTTATGGTATCGTTACGCAGATACTGTTCTAGGAATTGACAGATTTGGAGTTAGTGCTCCTGGGAATATAGCTATTGAATATTTTGGATTTACAAAAGAAAATGTTAGTAAGATTTATAAAGGGACAAAATAGTAATTTAAAAATGTGGCAATTGCCACATTTTTTTATGGTATAATATAGTAATGATTTAAATGGTTGATTGGCAAACTGAAAATTTAATATGACTATGTAATGCAAAAAACAGAGTAGGTGATTTTATGAAAAGAAGAATCTTCATTTATCAAGAATATATCAGTGAAGAAATAAAAGAACTATTTAACAGTTTAGGTTCATCATTTTTCATTGAATCTATTGATGAAGATATTATTACTTTGATTGATAATGATTATTATAATCCTGAGCCTATAGATTTAGGCGGATTTAGTGAACTTATATTAGAAGATTTTGATAGTAAGATAAC
>JAFLJX010000179.1 GCA_022712785.1 Mycoplasmatota bacterium
GTAATTATGATTTTCGTGATGGTTGCAGCTCCTGCCATTGGATTAACTCTTGGCTTTGAGACTGCATTTGCTTTTATTCTAGGAGCTGCTTTTAGTGCTCTTGCAGGAGTGATTGGGATGAAAAGCGCTACGGATTCAAACTCTAGAACTGCTACAGCCGCGGAACAACACGGAATGCAAAGAGCTTTAGGTGTTGCATTTAAAGGTGGAGCAGTAATGGGTATGAGCGTAGTTGGATTTGGATTACTTGGTGTAATCATAGTATTTTATGTTGCATATGAATGGCTTGGAATCAATGCTTATAATGCAGTTGAAATAGCTGCTGGTTATAGTCTTGGTGCTTCAAGTATTGCATTATTCGGACGAGTTGGTGGTGGGATATTTACAAAAGCTGCTGATGTTGGTGCCGATTTAGTAGGTAAGGTCGAAGCGGGAATTCCCGAAGATGACCCTAGAAACCCTGCAGTAATTGCTGATAACGTTGGAGACAATGTCGGTGATGTTGCTGGTATGGGTAGCGATTTACTTGAAAGTTATGTAAGTTCTATTATTGGGGCTGCTACAATTGGGGCTTTATGGTATGCTAAAACTGGTGTTATATTTGTAATTATAGTTGCTGGAGTTGGAGTATTATCTTCAATTATAGGAAGTACATTTGTTAAAGGAAAAGATGGATCAAATCCTCATAAAGCTTTAAAATTAGGTACTTATTTGAGTGCTGTACTATTCTTAGTAGCAGTATTTATATTGAACTGGTATTTTATAAAAGAAGGAGTTTTTGTTGTTGAAGATGACCGAATTACTCATGCATATGGACCTTTCATTAGTATTTTCTTGGGATTAGGAGTTGGACTCTTAATTGGATTAGTTAGTGAGTATTATACGTCTGCTGAATACAAACATGTTAAAAATGTTGCAAAACAATCTGAAACAGGTCATGCTACTAATATTATTTCAGGTATGGCAATAGGTATGGAAAGTACTGCATTACCTGTTATTTTAATTGCAATAGGTACAGTATTGGCATTTAACTTTGGTGGATTATTTGGTATTGGACTTGCCGCAGTTGGTATGTTAGGTACTGCTGGTATGACTGTTGGTGTTGATGCTTACGGACCAATTGCTGATAACGCTGGTGGTATTGCGCAAATGGCTGGTATGGATCCTAAAGTTAGATTAATAACAGATGAATTGGATAGTGTTGGTAACACTACTGCTGCTATTGCAAAAGGATTTGCAATAGGTAGTGCTGCATTAACTGCATTAGCATTATTTAGTGCGTTTACTGAAGCTTCTGGTCTTGATGGTATTGATATCACTCAAGCACCAGTTATTGCAGGGCTAATGATTGGTGGAATGCTAGCTTTCTTATTTAGTTCTCTATTAATTAAATCTGTTGGTAAAGCTGCCAACGAAATGATTGAAGAAGTCAGAAGACAGTTTAGAGAAATTCCTGGAATTTTAGAAGGAACAGGGAAACCTGATTATGCTAAATGTGTAAGTATTTCTACTACTGCTGCACTTAAAGAAATGGTAATACCTGCAGTTTTAGCTATAGCATCACCGTTAGTAATTGGATTTGTATTTGGTGCTGAAGCTTTAGGTGGAATGCTAGCAGGAACTTTAATAACTGGTATTATGCTAGCAATATTCATGGCAAATAGTGGTGGAGCTTGGGATAATGCTAAGAAATATATTGAAATGGGTAATCACGGAGGTAAAGGGAGTCTTGCACATAAAGCTTCTGTTACTGGAGATACAGTAGGAGACCCATTTAAAGATACAAGTGGTCCTGCGATTGATATTTTAATCAAATTGATGACTACTATTAGTTTAGTATTTGCTGGATTATTTGGGTCAGGTATTTTGTAAAGATTTAAAGAGGACGATGGTCCTCTTTTTTTTCTAGTTTTTTAAAAAAATATAATGTATAATATGTTTTAGAAGTATTGAAAGGATGATTTATTTGATTTTTTATAATAAATATAGATTAATTACATTTTTATATTTTTTAATACTAATAACACTTGTCGAAATAATCATTATAGCATTTAACATTGATAGTTTTTATAAAGGAATTGTTGTTATTCTTCCTTTAGTCCTAATATTTAGAAGACCCTACGAAAGAGTTTTAGATACTATGGCACATAAAGTATTACAAAAATTTGAGACATCATGTTTAATTGGTGACGTTGCAGATTATCGTGAATTTAACGGTTTGAGATATAACAGTATTTTCACTAAAAATAGAAGGCATAAAGCATTATATTTCTTCTACTTAACTTCTTTTTATACTAATAATAATGAATTTAAATATACTGATAAATTACTTGATTTTTTATCAGGTAATCCTAGATTCAATGTTAGTAAGATTCAAGTTTTGAATACTGAGATGTTAAAAAAAGCAATTACTGGAGATTTTGAAAAGGTTGGAAATATATATGTAGAACTATGTAACTCAGTTGATAAAGAAATTAATAAGTATAAAGAAGGTTCAAATCAAATTACAGTTTTAAACCAAATTAAATATACATTAGGTAAATTTGTTGAATTTACAAAAGATGTTAATGAAGAAACAATAGAAAATGCTAGAGTATGGATTAATAATAAGGTTAATCTATATAACGCTATAGATAACTTTGTAATCATCAAAATTCTTGAACACAATAATAAGTTAGAATATATTAAAGAATTTAATGAGAACCTTGGTAAGATTGATGGAGATATTATATTCTTAAAAAATATAGAATAGATAAATGGTGGAAGTATGAGAATATTAGTAGATGCAGATGCATGCCCTGTTAAAAAGATAATCGTAGAAATAGCCAAAAAAAATAAGTTAGATGTAATAATGTTTTTTGATAATGCCCATGTTTATGAAGATGATTATAGTAAAGTCTTTATAATAGATAAAGGTGCAGACTCAGTTGATTACTTTTTAATCAATAGAGCTCAAATTAACGATATAGTAGTAACTGGCGACTATGGTCTTGCAAGTATGGCACTTGCAAAAAAGACTTATCCAGTAAGTCCAAGAGGCTTAATATACAATGAGGACAACATTCTAGCACTATTAAGTCAAAGAGCAATTAGTCAAAAATTAAGGAAACATAAAAGCTTTAAAGGACCTAAAAAAAGGGTGTCAAACGATGATGAAAAGTTCAGAAATAGTTTAAATGATATTATTAGTAATAAATAGTTGCTTTTTAGATTTTTATTTGATACAATATACACGCTTATGAAAGACGGAGGTGACATAAATGGCTAATATCAAAGGACAAATGAAAAGAAACTTACAAAACGAAAAAAGAAGACTTGCAAACGCAGCTTTTAGATCTGGATTAAAAAGTTCTATTACAGCAGTTGAAACAGCAGTTGAAAATAACGATAAAGAAGTAGCAATTACAGCTTTATCATTCGCTAATAAAAAGTTAGATAAATCAATCAGCAAAGGAATCTCACAAAAGAATTATGTTGCTAGACAAAAATCAAGACTTGCAAAATTAGTAAATAGCTTATAAACATTAGAAAACACATTGTGTTTTCTTTTTTTTATATCTTG
>JAFLJX010000180.1 GCA_022712785.1 Mycoplasmatota bacterium
CTATAGCTAACAAAAAGAAATAGGAGGATACTTAAATGGCACGTAATACAAGAAATAAACGTCGTGTGAAGAAAAATATTCCTTCAGGAGTAGCACATATCCATTCGACATTTAATAATACAATAATTACAGTTACAGATCCTGTTGGTAATGCGATTGCATGGAGCAGCGCAGGAGCTTTAGGATTTAAAGGGAGCCGTAAATCAACACCATTCGCAGCACAAATGGCAAGCGAAGCTTGTGCAAAAGCAGCAATGGAACACGGTGTGGCAAGAGTTGAAGTTTCAGTAAAAGGACCTGGTCCTGGACGTGAAGCAGCAATTAGAGCACTTCAAACTGCTGGTTTAGAAATTACAGCAATTAGAGATGTAACACCAATTCCACACAACGGATGTCGTCCACCAAAACGACCTCGTGGTTAATTGGATCAAAAAAGGGAGGTTATTCATTTGAAAGATTTAAGATTTGAAAAACCAAGAACTGAAATTAAGAAACTTAATGATAGCGATACGGCGGGAATTTTTGAATTATCACCACTTGAACGTGGATATGGTATTACAATAGGTAACTCTTTACGTAGAATTTTGTTATCATCATTACCAGGAGCAGCGATTATTAATTGCGAAATCGACGGAGTGGAACATGAGTTTTCAAGCGTTGAAGGAGTAATTGAAGATGTTACTGCGATTGTTTTAAACTTAAAAGATGTTGTCCTAAGTATTGATAATGATGATCCAGACGTTGAAAAACGTTTAGAGATTTCTGTTGAAGGACCACATGTTGTTACTGCTAAGGACATTATCTGTGATAATGAAGTTACAGTAGTAAATGAAGACCAACATATTGCAACAGTTAACAAAGGAAAATTCCGTATAATTATGGTTGCAAGAAAAGGAATTGGATACGTAAGTGCAGATCAAAATAAAGAATACAACAACATGGTTGGAGTAATTCCTATTGATAGTATTTATACACCTGTTCAAAGAGTAAAGTATGATGTAACAAATGCATCATCAGGATCTTTTAATAATGATAAATTAACTATTGAAGTTATCACTAACGGAGCAGTTACACCTCAAGAAGCATTAGGTATAGCAGCTAAGATGATGATTCAACATCTAGATGTAGTTGTTGAATTAAGTGAAAAAGCTCAAGAAGAAGATTACATGGTTGAAAGAGAATCAGAACAAAACTCACAAATCTTAGAAATGCAAATTGAAGATTTAGATTTATCAGTAAGAAGTTATAACTGCTTGAAACGCGCTGGAATTAATACTGTAGATGAACTAACTCAAAAGTCTGAAGAAGACATGATGAAAGTTAGAAATCTTGGTAAGAAATCGCTTAAAGAAGTTAAACAAAAACTTGATGAACTTAGTCTTGGATTAGCTAGACATTAATAGGAGGTAAAATTAATGGCTGGATATAGTAAATTAAACCGTAGAAGTGATCAAAGAAAAGCAATGTTACGTGACTTAGTTACTGCGTTGATTATTCATGAAAGAATTACAACTACTGAAACTAAAGCTAAAGAGCTACAACGTCTTGCTGACAAAATGGTTACTTTAGGTAAAAAAGGTACACTTGCTTCAAGAAGACAAGCTGCTAAGACAGTTAGATTCTTAGATGCAGGAAACGACAAAAACGCTCTACAAAAGTTATTTAGTGATATAGCACCTCGTTTCACTGATAGACCTGGTGGTTACACTAGAGTCTACAAAATGGGACCAAGACGTGGAGATGCAACTCCAATGGCTATCATCGAATTTGTAGAATAATAAACAAGATTAAAGGTAAGCTTTCTAAGCTTACCTTTTTGAATACAATAAGTGATTATATGTTTCGCTTTTTGTATGCATATTTGATATAATTATACCGTTAAATGGAGTTGATAGAATGAACATAATTGAAATCAAAGACTTATCATTCTCATACCAAGATGAAATACAAGCATTATCCAATGTAAATCTTTCTGTAAAGAAAGGTGAATGGATTAGTATTTTAGGGCATAACGGTAGCGGGAAATCCACTCTTTCAAAACTTATTATTGGTTTACTAAAAGCCGACAGTGGTAAAATTTTAGTTGATGGAGTAATATTAAATGAAGAATCAGTTCATGATATAAGAAGAAAAATTGGTATAGTATTCCAAAATCCCGATAATCAATTTGTTGGGGTTACTGTGGAAGATGATATTGCTTTTGGTATGGAAAACCTTTGTTTCCAGCAGTCAGAAATTATTGAAAAGATAAAAGAATACTCCAAAAAAGTTGATATGTCTGACTACTTAAAAAAGGAACCTCACGCCCTTAGTGGTGGCCAAAAACAAAGAGTTGCTATAGCGGGAATCTTAGCTATGAAGACTGATATTATAATATTTGATGAAGCGACATCAATGTTAGACCCAAAAGGTCGTGCTTCAATCATGGAATACATAAAAGAAATCAAAAAAGCTGGAGTAACAGTTATTACAATAACTCATGACATGAAAGAAGCAGTTCTTTCAGACAGAATAGTTATTTTAAAAGAAGGAAGAGTCATTGCTTGCGGAGAAACCAATGACATTCTTAATGATAAAGAAACACTAAACTCATCTAATTTGGAATTACTTCTACCATTAAAACTACAATACTTATTAGATGAAGCTAACATTTCAAATGATAAGGTAAAGGATATCTTATGGCAATTAAGTTTGAACAAGTAAACTTTAGTTATCCATCATTTGATGGAACTAATTTCTCCGCATTAAAAGATATTAACTTAGAGATAAATGAATTTGGTGAGTTTATTACGCTTATTGGTGAAACTGGAAGTGGAAAATCCACTTTGGTACAGCATATGAATGCTTTAGTTAGACCTACAACTGGAAGTGTAACTATTTACGGTATAAAAATAGAGAATGACACTAAGAAAAAAGGAAAAGTTAAACTGAATCCATTACGACAACGTGTTGGTCTTGTTTTTCAATTCCCAGAGTATCAACTATTTGAAGAAACAGTATTAAAAGATATAATCTTTGGACCTAAAAACTTTGGTGTATCTAATGAAGATGCAATAAAAAGAGCCAAAGAAGTAATTAAACATGTTGGGTTAGATGAAGAATACTTAAAAAGAAGTCCATTTAATTTATCTGGTGGAGAGAAAAAAAGAGTATCTATCGCAGGTATTTTAGCTATGGAACCAGATATTTTAGTGCTTGATGAACCAACTAGTGGATTAGATCCAAAAGGTAGAGATGACTTATTAAAACTATTTACTGATATTCATAGAAAACTAAATAAAACAGTAATTATTATCACTCATGATATGAATACTGTATATAAGTATGCATCTCGTGTATTAGTTATGAATGATGGTAGTTTAGTATATGATGGTAAACCAACTGAATTGTTTAGTACTAATAATATTGAAAACTGGAATTTAGATATTCCAGATATAATATCTATTACTAGACAGTTAGAAGAAAGACTAAATATCAAATTTAATAGCCAACCTAAAACAATAGAAGATCTATTTATTCTTGTTAAGGAGGTTATATAATGAAAAATATAATTATCGGACAATTCATACCAGGAACTAGTTTCCTATATAAAATGGATCCAAGAAGCAAAATAATAGCTTTAATGTTATTAATGGTTTCTACATTCATATTAAGTTCTGTTTCACACATATTAATCATGCTTGGAGTTGTATTGGTGATTCTTAAAATAGGCGGAATCCCAGTTACAAGAATAGCCAGAGGATTAAAACCGATAATGATTCTATTACTATTCACATTTACATTTCAAATTATATTTATTAAAACAGGTAACTTAGTGTTTGATACAGATTTAACTTTGACATACATAACATTACCAATAATATTATTAATAGTTATATTTTGGTATTTTACTAAAAGGTATACTAGGTTTAAGTTTCTATACCTATTAATAACTGTATTTGGGATTCTTACCTTACTATCACTATATAATCCAGGAAGTATTATAAGTTCGAGCCATCTAGAGATATATCAAGACGGACTAGAAGGCGCATTCTTTATAATGATAAGACTAATTATCATAGTTACTCTTTCAACTATTTTAACACTTACAACTAAACCTACAGATTTAAATTTAGGGTTAGAAAAGATACTTAAACCTCTTGGTATTATTAGAATAAACGCAGAAGAAATCGCAATGATTATATCTATTGCACTTCGCTATATACCAACGTTATTAGATGAAGCTAATAAAATCATGCTTGCTCAAGCAAGTAGAGGTGTAGATTTTAGTGAAGGTAAATTTAAAGATAAAATAATGCAAATAATTAGTTTGCTTGTTCCAATGTTTATTATTAGTTTTAAAAGAAGTGATGATTTAGCCAATGCAATGGAGGCTCGAAGTTTTGTTCCTGGTAAACGAAGAACAAGGTTACATACTCTTTCATGGCATAACATTGATACATCTGTGATTGTATTTTGTGTTCTAGTACTAGCATCAGTAATAACTGTTAGGATTATGCTCTAATGGATGCTTACAAACAAGTTAAACTATATTTTGAGTCGTTTAGAGATAAGGATGTAGAATCTTTAAAATTAGTATTAAGAAAAGGCTTCGGTATAAGAATGTTTAATGGAAAGCTGATATTCAGTTTTGAAGATTTAGAGAACTTTTTTGAGGAATACACTATTCATACTATTGATATAATTAATATGGACATTTCTAACAATACTGTATACGTTAACACTATAGTTGAATACAAAAAAGTTTCTGAATCACACAAAGTATCTTTAGTATCAAAGTTTGTATTTGAACATGAAAAGATTATAAGAGTCTTTGAATCAATTGAAAAAGAAGGTTATTCAAGAATTAAATGTATAGTAACTTATGATGGATCAACTTTCAGTGGTTTTCAAAGACAACCAAATGAGTTGACAGTTCAAGGAGAAATTGAAAAAGCATTATTGTTCCTTACAAAAGAAGAAATAACGATTCATTCTAGTGGAAGAACAGATAAAGGTGTTCATGCCTTGAAACAAACATTCCACTTTGATACTTTAAGTAAAATTTTACCTATTGATTTTGCTAGAGTACTTAGAAGTTATTTACCAGATTCAATATATATATTAGACAGTGAGTTAGTACACCCTACATTCCACTCAAGATATGATTCATACTCAAAAGAGTATGAATACAAGCTAAATTTAGGAGAATATGATCCTATTCAAAGAAATTACGAATGGAATGTAAATAATCTTGATGTTAATTTACTTAAATCTGAGTTAATGAGCATTATTGGAACACATGATTTTACTAGTTTTACAAAAACTAAAGAAGATAAAAACATGATTAGAACTATTTTTGATGTAAAAGTTGTAGAAAATGGAGACTATCTCTATATTTCTATAGTTGGTAATGGATTCCTTCACTATATGGTTAGATACATTATTGGAACTGTTGTAGAAATAGCTAAGGGTAATGTTGGAGATTCTTTACTTGATTTTATTAAATATAAGAACTCAAGTAAAATTAAATGGAAAGCACCTAGTTCA
>JAFLJX010000181.1 GCA_022712785.1 Mycoplasmatota bacterium
GATGAGTAGAAGTTATTTGTTTATCCCAGGAAATACTCCTTCAATGATTCAAAATCTTGATGTCTTTGAAAGTGATTCAGTTATTATTGATTTTGAAGATTCAGTTATTAGTTATGATAAAGACGCAGCCAGAATATTAATAAACAACTTTCTTAGTAAATTTAAGTTTAATGAATTTGATATTTATATTAGGATTAATGATTCATTAAACCCTAATTTTCTAAAAGATGTTGAAGCTACAATTGAACTTGATATTAGCGGGTACGTACTCCCAAAAGCGAGTGTAGAAGCAATAAACAAACTCAATAAAATAATTAATAATAAAAATATTATTCCAATCATCGAATCCCCTCTTGCTCTTTTAAAAGCAGAAGAGATAGCTCAATGTAAAAATGTAACTGGCTTGTTACTAGGCGCAGAAGACTATACAAAAGACCTTGGGATATCTCGTTCATTAATTGGAACTGAGATTTTATATGCAAGAAGCTATATATCAATTGTGTGTAATGCATATGGTATTGAATCAATTGATACACCCTATACTTCAAAAGATGATGAAATTGGTTTAAGAGAAGATGCAATAAATGCTAAAAACTTAGGGTTCACTGCGAAATCTTTAATCCATCCAAATCAAGTGGATATTGTTAATGATGTTTTTTCACCAACAAGTAGTGAAATTTTTGAGGCTAAAAGAATTATTAAAAAAAGTGAAGAAACAAACAAAGGTGCTTTTAGCCTTGATGGTAAAATGATTGATTTACCAATCATAGAGAAAGCTAAAAAAGTTTTAGATAAAGCAAAAAAATATAATTTGTAGGTGATACTATGAGTAACTCACATAATAAAAAAATAAAAGTCATCAAGAGTATTGATGAACTTTTTAAATTGATAGATATTAAGGATCATACAAATATCTCTTTTCACCATCACCTAAGAAATGGTGATGGTGTAATTAACTACGTGCTTGATAAATACTTAAGAGAAGATATTAGTAATCTTAATTTATTTCCAAGTTCTATTTTCCCTAGTTATACAAAGATTTTAGAGTTAATTGAAAAAGGACTTGTAAATAATATTACAACTAACTATTTAAATGGCCCAGTTGCAGAATATATTTCTAAAAATGGACTTAAAGGAATGTTAACTATGCAAACCCACGGAGGTAGAGCTAGAGCTATTATTGAAGGAGTTAATAAAATCGATATCACTTTTATTGCTGCACCTTATGCTAATGTATATGGTGATGCAGTTGGTTATTTAGGTAAAAATAAATGTGGGAGTTTAGGATATATAATCCCTGACTCAAAACACGCTAAGCTAAAAGTTTTAGTCACGGATAATTTGGTAGAAGATGAAATATTTAATCCCGAAATTTCTGGAGAAAACATAGATTATATTTTAGAAGTAGATTCTATAGGAGAAAAAAAAGGTATAGTTTCTGGAACAACACAAATTACTACAAATCCCATAGGAGTAAAGATAGCTAAAAACACATCTAGACTACTTTTCGAACTTGGACTAATAAAACCTGGCTTTTCTTTCCAAAGTGGAGCAGGGGGAGTAAGCTTACGTGTTACAAAGGATTTAAAAGATATAATGGTAAGAGAAAACATCAAAGCTAGTTTCTTTAGTGGAGGAATCACAAAGTATCATGTTGAGATGTTAGAAAGTGGTTTAGTTGAAAAACTATATGATGTTCAATGTTTTGATTTAGAAGCAGTCGATTCTATACTTAGAAATAAATCTCATATCCCAATTAGTGCTTCAACTTATGCAAATCCCAAAAATCCAAATCAAATAATTAAAGATTTAGACATAGTAATTTTAGGAGCAACTGAAATTGATTATAATTTTAATGTGAATGTTACAACAGACTCACATCAAACATTAATTGGGGGAAGTGGGGGACATAGTGATACTGCTTCAGAAGCAAAAGTTTCGGTAATTGTTTCTCCTTTAATTAAAGGTAGAATACCTGTAATTAAAGATAGAGTCACTACAATTACTACTTTAGGAAAAAATATCGATTGTTTCGTAACTGAAAGAGGAATAGCAATAAACCCACTAAGAAAAGACCTGATAGAAAAACTAAAAGGTTCTAAACTTAAAATACATACAATAGAAGAATTAGGAAACATTGCATATAAATATACAAAAGTTCCTAAATGTATCATTAAATGTGATAAAGTAATAGGTGAAGTAGTAGATAGAACATTTGAAGTAATAGACAAAATATATCAAAAATGAGAGGTGGTATTATGTTTCATATAAAAGAAGTAGTTTTAGAAGAAGAAAAGCTAATACTTACTAACTTTTTAAATAAATACGATCTTGATTATGAACTAGATATTGATTACTCAATACTAGTATATTATCGAGAAGAACTAATTGCCACAGCGTCACTTTCGAATAATGTGATGAAGTGTTTTTTAGTCGCAACTGATTTTATTGGTCAAAATGTCACAGGACTTATGTTTTCTCATTTAGTTAATGTTTTAAATCAAAAAGGAATAAGTCATTACTTTGTTTTCACAACACCAAATAACGAAAAAGTCTTTAAAAGCTTGAATATGAAAGTCTTAGTAACAACAATGAATACAATATTACTTGAGGGCGGAGACAATATATACCATGTCTTAGGTAAATTAAAAAAAGAATATAACATTAGTGATAATAAAAAATCTTGTGTAATAATCAATGCAAACCCAATGACTTTAGGTCATATGTATTTAATAGAAACTGCTTCAATTGAATCTGAAGAAGTACTAGTATTTGTAGTGAGTGAAGACTTATCCAGTTTTCCATTTTGCGATCGTTTTGAAATTATAAAGGAAGCATGTAGTCAATTTGATAATGTTATTGTTTTACCTACATTATCCTATCTTGTTTCTAAAATTACATTTCCTAAATATTTCCTAAAAGAAGATCAATTAATTCAAGATGAACAGACACTTGTTGACGTTATGATATATAAAGAGTATTACGCAAAAATATTCAACATAAAGAAAAGATATTTAGGTGAAGAACCATTATCTTTTAATACAAGTAAATATAATAAAGTTTTAAGTGATTACTTAAATACCAATCTTAAAATAATTAAAAGAAAAAAAGAAGGTTCAAAAGTTATTAGTGCCTCTTTAGTAAGAAAACTTATTAAAGCAAATAAAATCTCACAAATTAAGAAATATGTACCTTTAGCTACATATAATTATTTACTTAGCGTAAAAGGACAAGATATTATTAACAAAATTCAGAAATCAGAATTGGGCAGACATTAATGAATAAAATATTGATGCAAGAGAAAAAAGAGCAAAACATATACTTGAATTAATGAAAGAATTTAAACATAAAACAATAGTGATTATGAAAGCTAATGTTCCAGGAGTTAATAAGAATCCTAGAAACATGGGTTTTATATGTCGCTATTTTTCTGAATTAATTGATACAACCTTTGGTGAGAAAATAATTGATTATAAAAAAATAAAATCTCTTGATGGAGATTACATGTTCTTTATTATTAATGACTCCGGGAATGTAGTGAAAGAGAAAACTATTTTAATTGAAGAGAAGAATAGTTTGGGAAGATTAATTGATATTGATGTGTTTAATGAAACTGCTATAACAAGAGAAGACGTGCAGTGTGAAACTAGAAAATGTTTAATATGCGATAACTACGCTCATTTATGTTCGAGAAGTAAAGAACATGATGAACCAGAAGTATTCAATGCCATAAATGAAATCATCAGAGATTTCCTTGTTGATTTAGTACTAACTAATACTATATCAAGTATATCTTCAGAATTAGATTTATATCCGCAGTTTGGATTAGT
>JAFLJX010000182.1 GCA_022712785.1 Mycoplasmatota bacterium
GTTATTGAAGAAACAAATAAGACATCTAGGACAGAACATGAAAAGAATCAAGATTTAGAATTAAAGTGGTTAACATATGATGAAGTAAAAAATGCATTTTTTAGTCATACAGATAGTTATAAATATGAATTATGGATGCAAAGAGAGTCTGTAGTAATATTAGAACTTAGGAACTATATTAAGTAATTACTCAATAGAATGGAGTGATAATATGGGAAGAGCACCTTTTCAAGCATTGGTAATTCCATACAGGATTATTAATAAAAATATCGAGTATTGTATATTTAAAAGATCAGACAAGAATATGTGTCAATTTGTCTCTGGTGGTGGTGAAGGAACTGAATCAACGCAAGAAGCTGCTGTAAGAGAGATGCTTGAAGAATCAAAAACAGAAGTATCAAATAGTATAATTGAATTAACAACTATTTCAAGTATCCCTACTTTAGGGTTCAAAGAAATTACTATGAATTACCCTGATTTATATGTTATTCCTGAATATACATTTGCAGTTGAGACTAATAATGAATTTATTCTATCTGATGAACATAGTGAATATAAATGGGTTGATTATAAAACTGCACTTCTACAGCTTATGTTTGATAGTAATAAAACTGCGATGTATGAACTATCTATGTTATTAAAAAATAGGTAGAGATTAAACGAATCTTGAATATGGATAGGATATAATAAAATAAGGAGTGTAAGAATATGAAAATTGGATTAATAACAGATATCCACAATAATTTAGTTGCGCTCAACAGAGTTCTTGATGAATTTGAAAAAATGGAATGTGAAGCTATAATCTGTTCAGGAGATATAATTGGAATTGGCCCATTTCCTGAAGAAACAGTTCAAAGAATGATTGGGCTTAAAAACTTAATTGTAGCTGTTCAAGGTAATCATGAACACTATTTAACAAAAAGTATGAAAGATTCTTCTATGAGTGATGAAGAAAGAAAATACCATTTATGGGAACATTCAAAACTATCATCTCAATCTAGAAATTATTTATCGTCTTTAAAAGATTACGTATATCTAGAAATTAAAGGATATAAAATATATGTTTCTCATTATGCTTTAAGCGATATAGGATATAAAGACTTTAAATATAATCCAAATATAAATGATTTAGAAGACCTATATGAAAACATTGATTCAGATATAATAATTTTTGGGCATGATCATAATCAAGTTTTTGTGAAGTCTAACAAGGTTTATATTAATCCAGGTTCACTTGGGTGCCCTGGTAAAAACAAAAACATAGCTAGAGCAGGTATTCTTGAATTATCTAATGAAATTACTTATCAGAATCTTTTGATTGAATACAACGTTATTGAAGCTTTAGACAAAATCGAAGAATGTAATTATCCTGCCAAAGAAGAAATCAAGAAGTTTTTCTTTGGGTTATAATAACTATTTCTATACCTTGATTAAACTTAAAGCATCTTTGATCAATATATCCATCAGTTTAATTACATCTTCCTTTGATACTTTATCATGGTTTTCAAACCAATCTTTGAAAACGTCTAATATTCCACTTGAGTAAAATGTAAAAACATAAGAAAAGAATTCTTTATTTTCCCCACCTTGATTTTCGTATTCTTTAATCAATAAAGCTCGGAAATGCTCTTTAGTTTTATTCATAATAGAATTATAGACTTCAGTATTCAATATGATTTTAAATTTTCTTGAAGTAAAGTCTAATTTTTCAAATAATAGTCTTGAAGCATCTACTTTATACAAGGGATTTAGTATTCCCATACCTGAGACTAATAAATCCGCTTCCAAAATAAATTCGTTTTGAATTTCTTCTAGAACTCCAAATATATCGACGTAGTGAAGATAAAATGTTTTTCGATTTATATCAGCTAATTCAGCTAATTCAGAGACTTTTATTTTATTAATATCTTGGTTTTGTGATAAGGTTAGAAATGCATCCTTAATAGCCTTACGTGTTCTTTTTACTCTTCTATCCATTAGTGTTTTCCTCCTATGATAAACACCACATTTTTATAATGTGTGTAGTATGGTCCAATAGTGGGTATATTGGGTATTGTTCTTTTTAGACACTTGAATTATAATATATTTCAGTTGCTTAAGCAACAAATGTCTATTAAGGAGAAATAAATATGAAAATAACCGCACAAAATATCATAAAATTCCGTTATTTTATTATTGGAGTTTTTTTAATTGGAGTTATATATTCTTTTACATTAATTGAGGATGTAAATATTAATTATGATAATTCTAAATACCTACCCTCAGAATCAACTGCTACAATCGATACAAACTATATTAATGATGAAATAGGTATTCCTAATTCAATTAGTTTAATGATTAAGAATATTGATCTAAATCAGGTAAATGGAATTAAGAATAGAGTTACATCTATTAATGGCATTGAAATTATAATTTTTGATGAAGAGAATGGTAATTTCAAAGATAACAATGCTATTATGACACTTATATTATCAAAAGAAATTGATAATATAAGTATTGTTATTAGTGAACTAGAAGAAGTTTTATTGGAGTATGATATAAGCATTTCAGGAGAAGCTGCAAACCTATATTTCATGGAACAGCGTATAATTGAAGAAACACCTATTGCTTTATTAATATGTGCAGTAATTATCCTTGTGATTTTATTACTAACCACAAGATCATATTTTGAACCACTTGTCTTTGGAATCGTTATTGGGATATCAATTATAATTAACCTAGGTACCAATGTTATGTTCGGTGAAATATCTTATATCACAAAAAGTGTTGCCGCAATCTTACAATTAGGATTGTCCATGGATTATTCAATAATGCTTTTACATAGTTACTACCAAGAAAAAGAAATAAATAAAGATAATAAACAAGCAATGATTAATGCGATAACTAATTCAGCAAAATCAATTGCTTCAAGTTCATTTACTACAGTTATTGGTTTATTAGCCCTGGTCTTTATGACATTTACAATAGGAACAGATATTGGTCTTGTACTTGCAAAAGGAATTATAATTAGTTTAATTTCCGTCTTCTTGTTATTACCGAATCTTATTCTATTGATTGAAAAGATACCATTTAGTAAACCTCATAAAACGATAAATTTATCTGCTTTTTCATTAAGAAAGACCAGCAAATTTTTTAGTTTAACTTTAATGATAACTGGAGTAGTTTTTATTTGTGTTATGTTTTTTATTCAAACAAAGAATAGCTATACCTTTTTCGATGTATCTAAATATACCGGAGAAGAAGAGATAAAAGAAGTGTTTGGATTTACAAATACATTTATTGTTGGATTAGAGAATAATGAATCATTAATAACGAATCAGGCACAAATAATAAATAAAATAAAAAATAATTACGACAACAAGATTATTAGTTACTTAGGAGTAAGTAATTCAATCAACAAACCAATTGATCATACATATTTGAACTCTATGATTACTGAAGATGAAAGTAAAATGATTTTTTCATTATATGCATTAGATTCTAGTATTGATTATTCTATAACTTATGAACAATATATAGATACCCTAGAATCAATAATAACTACTAATCCAGAAATCAATCAAGAAGAAATACAAGATTTACTAAGTGTTGTTGTTTTAAATAATTATAAAGATAATATATACACTTTACCTGAATTAGAGGTTATTCTAAATGATATGGGAGTACTTGATAATACATCAGCAAATAATGCTTTTCTTGATACACTTTATGGGTTGTATTTATATGAAAATGAATCAATAGGTAACTCAAATATTTCACCTTTAGATTACTTGAATATCTTACAGACATTAGGAAGTGATTTTTTAAGTGTTGATCAACTTACAGACTTAGATGGATTAATTTATTCTCTAAATAACTTAAGTGGAACTCTTTCAATGAATTTAACTACAAATGAATTTCAGTATTTCATGAATGATACCTACGGAATAGTTTTAGATGAGAATACAGTTGAATCATTATATTCAAGTTATTTTACAATGAATCAGTTACCGGTAACTGATTCATTAACAATTCGTTCATTATTTAACTTTATAGTAGATAATCAACTGTTAGATAGTGAATCCACTAGTCTTATAGAAAAAACAATTCAACTGGAGAATACTGCGGTCAATGAAACTAGTAAAGAAGAAATAAGAGATACTATAAATGCAATTATATTATCTATAAATCCGTTGGCTAACGGATTTATAATAGATGATTCATTTCATTCCCTTCTTTATATTAGTACATTATCGTCCTTAAATCGTTTTCAAGATCTAAGTATTCCATTATCATCTTTTATTAATTATTCGGGTCATGTATTATCAGATCCTATTTACAGTACTATGGTCGATAGTGAAATTATAGATACTATTACTACACTTAATAAACAAGTACTGCTACTTAATCAAACTACTGTATATTCAATGAGTGATCTAACATTATTATTAAGTCCTATTCCTAATGATGATTTCACAAAGTTATCTAAAATAATTTATGCTTCTTCATTGTCATCTACAAATCAACTTGATTCTTATACTATTGAAGTTAATGACTTGTTGGAGTATGTGTCTAACACAGAATTGATTTCATTTGAATCTACTGAACTAAAAAAAATAACTGATTTACAAAATGAATTAATTTTAATAAATAATCTGATTACATCAGACAATATATCATTGCTAATAATAAATACAACATTTGAACATGAGTCAATAGAAACAGAAAAATTTGTTCATTTTATGTATGAAGAAGTTCTAGGTGATATAGATGATGATACATATTTTATAGGGCACACTGTTTCAAACTTAGAAATAAAAGAATATTTTGAACAAGATTTATTAAAAATTAATTTTATAACTATTGGTGCAATTTTTATAATTTTAATTGTAACCTTTAGATCGTTTATAATTCCCTTAATTCTTGTGTTTATAATCGAAGGTGCTATATGGACTACCTTATCAATATCATATATTATAGGACAAGATATCTTCTTTATTAGCTACATTATTATTGGAGCAATCCAGTTAGGAGCAACAATCGATTATGCGATTGTTTTAACACATAGTTATCAAAAAGCTCGGAGATCAATTGATAAGAGTAGTGCAATCAAGGTTGCACTTAAAAAAGCAACTCCAACAATATTAACAAGTGGATTAATCCTTATTATTGCTGGATTCTCAATATCAATAATTTCAACTCAATCTACAGTTGCATTTATAGGAAATTTTATTAGTAGAGGAACAATTATTTCGGTAATTGCAGTTTTGGTTATCCTCCCTTCATTTCTGTATACCCTTGATAGTTTTATTCTTAAACATGATAGAATTATTCAAAAGGCAATTAGGAATAAAACGAAATAAAATAAATTCTCAACTTATTCAATTTTCTGCGAAAATGATGGAAGTTGCTGGTGGCTATTATTAATTTTCTAGCAACATATTTTGTCTATAAATACAAAGATGAAATCAAAAGTAAATTAACAAAAAATAATAAAGTAAGCTAAGTATTATCAAGGTGATATTCTTTAACCAAGAACTTATGAGAAGTACTAATTAAAATAATAAAAATATCTGATGTTTTATAGTGATAAACACTATAATAATGACATTGGATTTTTTATTGCTTTAAGACTCAAATATCGATGCATGTTTTTATAATATATACATAATGATGAATCATCACGGATATAGAAGTACGCTGTAATATCATATAAATCCGGTATTATTAATCTCTTAAATTCTAAGATTAGCTCCTATTAATATAATTAAGTTTTAAGATATAACTTTGTTTATGTAACCTACAATGTATATAAAGTAACAACATACTAGCATAACTTGAACTGTATTTTCTTGTATGTTATAATAAAAACGAATTATAATTTATATAGTAGGGGGAAAAGACTATGAAAATTAATTCTAAAAAAACGACAACATTAATAGTGCTTTTAATGTTGTTTTTAAGTGGTTGTGAATCACCACATAATGTAAGTGTAATTAAAGATGATGGGTTAACAAGAGAAACCATTGAAGTGTCAGAAGGTTCTCTAATATCTGAACCGAATATACCTATGAAGGAAGGGCATACTTTTATGGGATGGTACAGTGACAACGATTATGATGTAACATTTGACTTTACACAACCCATTAATAAAGGTGTTAGTATTTACGCTAAATGGGATATTAATACATACTCAATGACTTTTAAAGATGAAGAAGGGGTTATACAGTGGGTATATCAAACACAATATAATACTGATTTAACAAATTTAGTTGTATCAGCTGCAATAGATGTAAAAGAAGGATACGAATTTTCAGGTTGGGATAATGAAATACCTAACACAATGCCAGCCAATGATTTAGTCTTTAATGCAAAATATACATTTTTGTTTGGTCTACAATCACCAGGGTTTTTAAATATACCTAATGAACAAATAGTTCAATATGGAACTGAAATTGATTTGTTAAGTTTAGGTATAAAAGCAATCGACTTTATAGAAGGTGATTTAACAAATGATATTTCAGTTAATATAACAGATACATCAATTCTAACTGTTGGCGATTATGAAGTAGTGTACTCGATAACTGATAATGATGGTTATGAATCTATAGTAATAATTAATTTAACTGTAATAGATACTTCTACAAACTTTTTGTACCACATAACTGACTTGAACGAAATAGAAATAATAGGTTGTTTTGAAAGAACTGGAACAGACATAGTGATTCCAAATTCAATAGGTGGATTGCCTGTTACAAAAATTGGAGATTATGCCTTTGGTCATGTTGTAATTGATAGTCATTACCCATCTTATTATGGAGCAACAAGTGTTGTACTTCCAGATAGTATTACATCAATTGGAAAATATGCATTTTATCGTAATGAATTAACAAGTATATATATTCCAGCAGGAGTAGAATATATTGGTGAACATGCATTTGATTTTAATAAGTTAACAAGTTTTATAGTTTCAGACAATAATCCATATTTTACGACTGTTGATGGTGTCTTGTTTAATAAAGACATTACAACTTTAATAAAAATGATTAGTGATGATTTGAGATCTACATATATAATTCCTAATAGCGTTACATCTATTGGAGATTATGCATTTAGTGGTAATATGTTAGAAAGTGTAACAATGGGAGATAGCATAATAAGTATTGGAGATTATGCATTTAGTGGTAATAAATTAACAAGTCTATTTATCCCTAATAGTGTTACTACTATTGGTAATAAAATATTTGGTGATGATCAATCTATTAGCTATATAGTTTTAGAATCGAATCCTAATTTTACAGTAATTGATGATGTTTTATTTAGTAAAGATATCACTATTTTAATTGATACACAATTTAAAGATATTAGAACATCTTATACTATTCCAAACAGTGTAGAAATAATCAGAGATTATGCATTTGAGGGTAATCAGTTAACAGAGATAATAATTCCTAATAGTGTAACTACTATTGGAAATTATGCTTTTTGGTATAATGAATTAGTAAGTTTGGTAATCCCTGACAGTGTCATAACAATTGGGGATAGAGCATTCTCAAATAATCAATTGAGTAGTTTAATAATTGGAGAAAATTTGACAACAATAGGTGAAGAAGCATTTTCAAGAAACCAATTAACAAGTTTAATAATTCCAAATAGTGTGAATACTATTGGAAATTATGCTTTTAATGATAATCAATTAATAAGTGTAATTCTTCCTGAAGGTTTAATTATAATCCCAAATGGTATATTTGAAGGTAACCAGATAACAAGTATTATAATCCCTGATAGTGTTATAATAATCGGACGAGGTGCCTTTATGGGCAATCAATTAACAAGTTTAACAATACCAAGTGGAGTATTAGAAATAGGAGATTATGCTTTTCAACAAAATCAGTTAACGGGTGTATTAATTCTTAATAGTGTAATCATTATCGGTGAAGCTGCATTTTCTTGGAACCAATTGACAAGTATAGTACTTCCAGACAGTCTAAATATGATAGGAGATAATGCATTTCGTTCTAATCAGTTAACTAGTGTTGTACTTCCAGATAGTATTACTTCAATTGGAGATTATAGCTTTTATGAAAATCAATTAGTAAATGTTTTACTTCCAAATAGTCTTATATCAATAGGAGAACACGCATTTGATGGGAATCAATTACCCAGTGTAGTATTTCCAAATAGTCTTGTATCAATTGGGAATGATGCCTTTTCTAATAATCAATTAACAAGCATAATAATTCCAAGTAGTGTGACAATAATAGAGAGAAATGCATTTGCGAACAATCAAATAACAAATGTAACACTTTCAGAAGGTATTACAACTTTTGAGAGAGGCGCGTTTGCGAGTAATCAAATAACAAGTATTACTATATTTGGTGACATAACGATATATAATAGTGTTTGGTTTAGAATAGGATTTCCTAGGATGGTAAAACCATCATAACATTTCATAATAATATGATAAAGTATGACTAAAAAAAGAAGACAAACAGCATTTCTGTTTGTCTTCTTTTAATATCATTTTACTTTTCACTGATATACAGTTCCATCAAGTAGGTTTACCGTTTCAAAACCTTTAAACATACTTGATATTTCATTCCATCTTGATGTTGTAACACCTGTAAGATTTAGAATATCATTTCCTGTTCCACCATTAAAACTGCCTGCAATTTTAAAAATTGAGTTACTATCATTAATTGTTAGTGTGTCATCGCCGCTACCCATATTGATAAATCCTTTGTAGTTTCTAGTAAAAATATTTATTGATAACGAATCATTTCCATCTCCAGTATTAATTGTAGTATGATAACGTACCTCATTAACCACTAGAGTATCGTCACCTTCTCCACTATCAATTTTTGATCTCCCACGAATTCTTCCAACAGTTATAGTATCATCGCCATCTCCAGCATTAATAACTGCATTTCTAATCATATCTCCATTGACTGTAATTGTGTCATCTCCAGCAAATGTATTGATACTTGAATTTCTACGAGCATCGTTATCAACAGTTATACTGTCGTTGTTGTTATCTCCTGAAAGTGAGCTCATCAAGTCTCCTGTTATTTTTTCGATGATTCCATTTATGAATGGACCTTCACTGATAAGATAAATAACACTATCGCTAGCAAACTCTTCTAAAGGATTATCAAATCCTATTGTAGCTTTAGCTGATATTAGTTTTACTTTGAAAACTTGAGATGTAGTTAAATACATATGGCTACTTAAAAATAATTCACCATTTGGTTTTTGTAATACAGTATCAACAGTTACATATGAATTTGTTGTATCGTATTGTGTTCCCCACGGATCTGTTAATGATACTTCAATGTATTCATTATCAATTAATTCTTGTAATGTTGCTATATTATCACTCCATAAAGAGTCACCTTGACTATATGCGGTAGAGGCACTACTAATCATTACTCTTGCAGTGTTCACAAAAGAATCTTCTCTTGTGTTTGAGATAATATTTTCTACCATAGTGCTAGAAAATAAAGCTATAATTGACATTACTACAATTACAATTAATAGTTCTACCATTGTTACTCCTTTGTTATTCATAAAAACACCTCTTTTATTCATACAAATTGTCTTTGTGCGTTATTAAGACAATGTTCTTAATATGTTACATATATTATATCATAATACTTCTAGGTAAAAATGATGAGGTGAGTTAGTTAATATTTATTTAATAAGAGTAATTAGTTATATATTACTGGTGAAATTACATATGTGATGATAAAAATGATTTCAATGAATTGTATTTTTCTCTTTACACTTATATCAAACAAAGATATTTTGTTTCTGACAATACAGATATTGATTATATTTGATTAATGGTAAAGAAGTAAATTGTGAAATTAATCTTTTTTCATGTTTTTGCTTTATTGACTTTATGTATAAAAAGATGTATAATAAATCTGTGGTAATACCACCACAGGGGGAGCGATATATGAAAACTTTAGGAAAAATTAAAGAACCTAGAAATTTATCTAAAAGAGTCAAATGGTTACGAGACTATTATTTTCAAGGAAATGAAAGAAAATGGAATAATGAGTATAAATGTTTTACAACTGGAAAACCATGGGATTTTCTTTTTGACGAACTAACGTACTATATCGTACCAGAAGTTATTTCTTTTTATCAAACATTCACCTCATCATCATTACAAAGTGCGAAAAAGATTGATTTACCTAATAACTTTTGGGGCTTATCATTAAAAGAGAGAAGAGCAACATTTTTAAAAGAAGTTGTTGTAAATAATATGCCAATGCATATTATACAAGGAGATTTATTATGTGGTAGTAATTTTAATGTTCTATCATCCCACTGTCTTAATAAGAAGCAAGGGAAAGATAGATCAAAACTTGTATACGGTAAAGATGGCACTAGAGAATCATTTTTAGATTATTATTATCGCGGATTTGGGAACGTAGGTTCAACAAGTGGCCATTTAATTCCGAATTATCCAAAAGTCTTGGATGTAGGGTTTAAAGGTATATATTACGAAATTGAAAAAGAATTAAGTAGCCTATCAATAGAAGAAAGAACCGGATCAGCAGGAGAACAACTAAGAGCTATGTTGATAGCTTGTGAAATGCCAAAAGAATTCGCAAAAAAATATTCAGATATTTGTAAAGATTTAGCTTTTAAAGAAACAAATGAAATCAGAAAATCTGAATTAGAACTTATGACTAAAAATCTTTCAGTTGTTCCATGGAACAAACCAACAGATTTTTATGAAGCGATTCAAGCTTTATGGATCACTCATATGTTAGTAATGAGTGATGAAAACTATCCTGGTCCAGGAATATCTTTTGGAAGACTTGATCAATATCTATATCCATTCTTCAAAATATCTAAAGAAAAAGGAATGACTATTGAATTCATGAAAGAAATTCTTGGTTGTTTTTGGTTCCATTGTAATACAGTATACGACGCACAAATTAAAGTTGGATATAATGGTATAACAGCTGGATTTGGCCAATTATTTAACCTTTCAGGTAGAGATAAAGATGGTAATGATTCATCTAATGAGTTAACATATTTATTACTTGATATGATTGATGATATGTCACCAATATTAGAACCAAAACCAAATGTAAGATTACATAAAAATTCTCCAGATAAACTATTAGATAAAGTTGTACAAATGATCGCAGAGAGCCAAGGAGCACCTTTCTTATTAAATTTTGATGAACGTTCAATGGCTGGAATGCTTAGAGAAGCAAAAGAAGCACATGTGGAAGATTTAATTAATGAAGATAATGTACACGAGTATGCATCTGTTGGTTGTCTGGAAAATACAATGTGTGGAAACGATCGTTCTGGTACAGTTGATAATAATTTATATTTATATAAAGCTGTTGAACTAGCTTTTAATCAAGGTAAAGCGTTAACTGAAAAATATGATGAATCAAAAATGAAACCGCTAAAAATTGTTCAAATGGGTCCAATTACTAAATCAATTAACGATATGGAGACTTTTGAAGAATTTTATGAAGATGTCAAGATTCAAACAGCATATATGGTTGAAAAAAGTGTAATTCAATATGAAAAATCAGAATATGTTAGATCTAAGTATGGGAATACACCATATTTGTCAACTTTAGTTAAAGGAACAATAAAATCGCATAAAGACGTTACTGAAGGTGGAGCTGAACTTCGTTTTGTTACAATAGAGGGAGTTACGTTCGCTACAACAGTAGATTCTTTACTAGCGGTTAAATATCTAGTTTTCGACAAAAAAGTATGTGACTTAGAAACATTAAAACAAGCTTTAATTAGTAATTGGGACGGACATGAAAAACTTAGGCAAATAGCTAAAAATAAAACCCCAAAATATGGTAGAGATGACGACGAGGCAGATACACTCGCAAAAGACTATATGGAATTTTTTTCAAACGAGACATGGAAATATAAAACAAAAGCAACTAATCGTCAATTTAGACCAGGGATGCTATCTTGGAACTATTGGGTAGGAGCTGGATTCATTTTACCTGCCTCACCTGATGGAAGAAGACAAGGAGAATTTCTTTCAAATGCAATATGTCCATCAAATGGTGCGGACATAAATGGACCTACCGCAAATTCTAATTCTGTTGGTACAGTATTAGGTGGTAAATCAGAAAATGGTGATTTTGAAGACTATTTAAATTGTTTACCAAATGGTGCTAGTCACACAATCACATTTAACTCTTCAATGTTAAGTAATATAAATCACTTAGATAAATTTAAATCGTTTTTAAGAGGATATATTGAAAACGGAGGAACTGCATTACAAATTAATGTACTTGATTCAGCAATGTTAAAAGATGCACAAAAACATCCAGAAAATTATAAAAATTTATTGGTAAGAGTTACTGGATATAATGCATACTTTGTAACAGTAGGTAGAGAGCTCCAAAATGAAATTATCGCAAGAGAAATGCACAGAGATTATTAAATATGAGAATATTAAATATTCAAAGGATGTCAACTGAAGACGGACCCGGTCTTAGAACAAGTGTCTTTTTCAAAGGGTGTCCGCTAAAGTGTACATGGTGTCATAATCCTGAATCTATTCCTTTTAAATTAGATATAGAATGGATTGAGTCAAGTTGTATTTCTTGTTTAGAATGTATAGATATTTGTTCAAATAATGCTATTTCAGTTAAAGATGAAAATATCTTTTTAGATAAGAATGAATGTGATTTATGTATGAAATGCATAGAAAATTGTCCAACAACTGCTTTAAAAGTAATAGGAAGAGATATTGATGCGGATACTTTATATAAAGAGTTAATAAAGGATAAAGCATATTTTAATAATGGTGGAGGAATTACCCTTTCTGGTGGTGAAGTTATGGTCCAAACAGACGAGGTATTAAAATTAATTAAACTTTTAAAAAAAGATGATATCCATATAGCTATTGACACATCAGGTTATGTAGATTTTACTAATTTTGAAAAAATATTACCATATATTGATTTAATACTATACGATTTAAAGCTAGATTCTAATAATTTACATAAAGAATATTGTGGGGTTGGAAATATAGTTATTAAAGAAAATTTAATTAAGTTAAATAATCAAAAGAAAATATGGATTAGAACCCCAATTATTCCAGACTCAACAGATTCTACAGAAAATATAAAATCTCTATCAAAATTTCTAACTGATAATAATATAAATTTTGAACGTTGGGAATTATGTTCGTTTAATAATCTATGTGCAGGTAAATATAGTAGATTAAATCTAGATTGGGCATATGAAGGTAAAGATTTAATAACTGAATTAAAAATGAAAGAACTTCTTGAAGTTGCAAAAGCTAATACAACAAATAAAAATATATATGTATCTGGTGTAACGAAATTGGAGGAAATAAATGAATAAACAATTAAATAGTGAAATGTTAAAAGAATTTGAGAAATCAGTTAAAATTGGATTGGTAGCTACTATTGATGATGACAACAAACCACATATAACAGTAATGACGACCCTTATGGGTAAAGGTAAAAAAGAAATGATGTTTGGTAAGTTTGTTGAAGGACTAAGTAAAAAAGCAGTTTTACAACGTAAAAAAACAGGTTTTTTAATAATGAATGTAGAAAAAGAGTATTGGTATGGTAATATGAATTATACGAGTAAAAAAACAGAAGGTGAAGATTATATCAATTATAATAATCAACCTTTGTATCGATACAATTCATATTTTGGTATCGATACTGTATATTACTTTGCTTTAAATGAAGTTAGTGATAAAAATAAGTTACCAATGCCTAAAATAGTATATAATATATTATTAACAAAATTACTAAAAGGTTTTTATAGTTTAGGTAAACAAAAAGAAGCAATGAATAATTGGACTAAAGTGTTTACAAATAAACTTGATACATTAACATTCGTTTCTTATATAGATGAAGAAGGTTATCCAATGATAATTCCTGTTATCCAAGCTCAATCATCTTCAAGTTCTAAAATAGTATTTAGGAATCAGCCTTATAAAAAAATGCTTAATAGGATTAAAGCTGATCAAGATATAGCAATTATGGCATTTAGTATGGATATGGAAACTGTATTAATAAAAGGTAAGTTTTCAGGATTTGATAAATTAGGATTTGGATATTTAGATATAAAACAAATATACAACTCTATGCCTCCAGTTCATCAATATATATATCAGGAGAAGTAAAAATGGAAGAAACCGCAAATAAAACTGTTGATGTTGTAAAAGATATTCAAAACAAAATTATTAATAGAGAACTATGCCCAGGAGATAAGTTATTGCCATTAAGAGATTTGGCAATTGAATATGGAACAAGTAGATCAGTAATTAATTCAGCTATTCATATCTTATCTACTAAAGGGTACTTAAAAGTCTATCCTAGACATTATGTACAAGTAAATGATTTCTTATATTCTGGTAGTTTAGATGTTATAAAAGATATCTATAATGATTCTATAGGCGAATTAAGAAGTAAAACTATTAAAGAAGTTTTAAATATCAGATTATTCGCAGAATTAGACGCAATAAAACATATAATTGACAATAAAGAATCAATTAGTAAACTAGAAAATATTTTAGAAAAAGAAAAAGAATATCTTAAAGTTCCTGTTTTTAACGTAGAAGATATTGCTAAACTAGATTGTGAATTTCATGAGAAATTAGTGAGTTGTTCCAACAACTCAGTATTATTCTTACTGTATATGTCATTTAAAGATATTCAGTTTGATTTAGTTAAACGCTTTTATTATTCTAAAGCAAAATTTGCAAATATAATTAATGCTCACAACGCTTTAGTTCAATCCTTGTTACTAAAGGATAAAGAAAAAGCATTATTAATATGGACTGAACTCCTTAAAAAAGGAGAAGATGTTGTTTTAGGTGAAACAAAGTAAAAAAAGTGTTATTTGAAAAGTTAATGATAATATAGAGGAAAGAGAAAAATCAAAGTATTTTGGTTTTTCTCTTTGTTTATTTTTAGGAGGTTTTATTATGTATGACGTAATTATTATTGGTGCTGGTATTTCAGGAACTACCCTAGCTAGAGAACTTTCTAGGTACAAATTGAAAGTTATGGTGTTAGAAAAAGAATATGATGTAGCTACAGAAGCGACAATGGCAAATAGTGCAATTATTCATTCAGGACATGATCCAAAGCCTGGAACTTTAAAAGCTAAATTTAATATTTTAGGGAATCGTATGTATCAAAAGATGAGTGAAGAATTAGATATTCCATATTTACCTTGTGGAGGTATGGTTGTTGCCACAACAAAAGAGGAACAAGATAATCTATTATTGTTATATAAAAGAGGACTTGAAAATGGTTTATTACCTGAAGAAATCACTTTTTTAAGTCGGGAAGATATACTAGTAAGAGAGACAAATATCTCTGATATGGTGATGTCAGGACTAGATTTACCAACAACTGCTGTAACATTCCCGTGGGAGGCTGCGATTGCAAACTTAGAGAATGCAATGGATAACGGGGTAGAACTATTGTTAGAAACAGAGGTAACTAGTATTTCTAAAACTGATTCTTTTATAGTGAATACAAATCACGGTGCTTTTAAAAGTAAAGTAGTAGTTAATGCATCGGGCGTATATGCTGATATTGTTAATAACATGTTTCAACCCACAGAATTTACTATTAGAGCTCGTAGAGGTGAATACTACGTTTTAGATAAAGATGTATATGAAATTAATAGTGTGATTTACCCAGTACCTTCAACAAAAGGTAAAGGTGTAATTATTACACCTCAGTTTCATGGAAATGTTTTGATTGGTCCAACAAGCAAATTTGTTGATATCAAAGATATATCTCGTACAACCCCGCAAGGATTAGAATATATTAAAAATCTTGCGAAAAGAAGTGTTAAAAATATTCCTTATCATAAAGTAATTAGGAGTTTTGCTGGGGGTAGAGCTACATCTTCAACAGGAGATTTTGTTATTAACGATATAAATAAAACTGGGTTTATCAATATCGGTGGAATTGAATCACCAGGACTCACAGCTGCACCTGCGATTGCTGTATATGTCACAGAAAATCTAGTTGCTAAACACGTAGAATTAGTAAAGAATGAAAATTATAATCCTCGAAGAAGAAAAGTATTGAGAATAAGTGAACTATCTCAGGATGAACTAAGTACTCTCGTAAAAAAAGATTCATCTTTTGGTAAAATAATTTGCCGTTGTGAAAAAATAACAGAAGGTGAAGTAATAGATTCTATTAACCGAAATTGTGGAGCGAGAAGTATTGTAGGTGTTAAAAACAGAGTCCGCGCTGGAGCGGGAAGATGCCAAGGTGGTTTCTGTCAAACAGAAGTTATTCGAATTCTTTCAAGAGAATTAAAAGTAGATAAAATGAATGTTAATTATCAAAAAGAAGGTTCATACATCTTGAAATCAAGAACAAAAGGAGAATGAAATGAAAGAATATGATGTTGTAATTGTAGGTGGTGGATCTGCTGGTCTCGCAGCTGCGATTGAAATATATAAGAATGGTATAGACAATATTCTCCTAATTGTAAGAGATCAAGAACTTGGGGGTATCTTATTACAGTGTATTCATAATGGATTTGGGTTAAAAGTATTTAAAGAAGAGTTAACAGGTCCAGAATACGCAGAGAGATTTGTTGATCAATTAAAAGAAATAAATATAGATTTAAGACTTGAATCTGTAGTTACTGCAATTCATCCTGATAAAAGAATTGAATATGTGAACAGTAAGGAAGGTTTTGTAACTGTAAAAGCAAAAGCAATTGTTCTTACAATGGGATGCTACGAAAGAAATAGTGGCGCAATTAGTATCCCTGGAAACAGACCGGCTGGTGTATTAACCGCAGGAACTGCACAAAAATACCTTAATATTGATGGATATTTAGTAGGGAAACGAGTGTTTATTCTCGGTAGTGGAGATATTGGATTAATAATGGCTAGAAGAATGACTTTAGAAGGAGCGAAAGTGCTTGGAGTTGCTGAAATTCTTCCTTTTTCTGGTGGGTTAAAAAGAAATATTGTTCAATGTCTAGAAGACTATGATATACCGTTATATCTCAGCCATACAATTACTGAGATTATTGGTGATAATAACTTACAAAAAATAAAAGTGAGTAAGGTAGACAATTTTAAAGTTATTCCTGGAACTGAAATGGAATTTGAAATTGATACTTTATTATTATCAATTGGATTAATTCCAGAAAATGAAATTAGTGAACGAGCTGGCATTATTTTAGATCCTAAAACAAGAGGTCCGATAGTTGATGAAACATACCAAACAAATATAGAAGGTATATTTGCCTGTGGTAATGTTTTACATGTTCATGACCTTGTAGATTTTGTTACTGAAGAAAGTAGAAGAGCAGGTAAAAATGTTGCCAAATACGTAAAAAATCAAGAAGTTAATAAAAATGAAATAACACATTTGAAGTCAAACAAAGGAATATCATATATTGTTCCTCAAACTATTCATTTTGATAACTTAGAAGAAAAAACAGAGTTTTTTCTTAGAGTAACTAGTGAATTTAAAAATGTAGAACTAGTTATTAAAGGTGATCAAGAAGAGATAAGAAGAATTAAGAAAAGACATATGGCACCTGCAGAAATGGAAAAGGTAATTTTAACAAAAGCATCTTTAAAAGCATATAAAATAATTTCAATAGAGGTGGCTTAAATGAAAAAGAAACTAGTATGTATTGTCTGCCCTATGGGTTGTTTATTAGATGTAGAAGTTGAAAATGATTATGCAGTAACAGGTAATCAATGTAAAAGAGGAATTGGGTATGCCAAAAAAGAATTAACCAATCCAACTAGAACCGTAACTTCAACAGTAAAAATCAAAGGTAGTATTCATGATCGCCTCCCAGTTAAAACAGATAAAGAAGTAAGTAAAAATAAGGTATTTGAAGTTATGAAAATATTGGATAGTGTAATTGTTACATCACCAATAAAAGTTGGAACTATTATTGTAGAAAATATCTTTGGTGATAATGTAAACATCGTTGCTTCAAGATCAATGTAGAAAAAAGAACACTCGTTTGAGTGTTCTTATTGATTCCATAAGGATGTATTACTCGTAGTAACACCAACAGCACCATTTTGTAAACAATCGTCAATCTGCGATTGGTTCTGAATTAAACCTCCGCAAAACACTTTCATGGATGTACGTTTGATTATTGTAGTTAGAATTGAATTACTTATTGCTGGTAGAATTTCTAAATAGTCAGGATTGACCTTGTTGACAAGCTTCAATGATTTTTCGAGTGATAAAGAATCTTTTAAAAAGATTCTTTGAATTGCTATTATCCCACGTTTTTTTGCTAGCAATATCGCTTGATGCTTTGTAGAAATTATTCCATCTATATGTAATTTTTGAATTAAATATATCACACCAAATTCATTTGATGCAAGTCCTTTTATTAAATCAACATGAACTATTATTTTTTTGTTATTTTCTTTTAACTCTAAAACAATATCTTCAAGTTCAGCGAGTTGAAAATCTATTAGAATGCAGTATATATTCTTTGATTTAATAAATTCTTTAATGCTTTTGAAATTAGATAATGCTGGTAGTATTTTCTGGTCTTCAATATGCATAGTATCATTCCTCTTTTTTAGATTATCTTAATTATAGTTTAATATCGATGATTATTCAAATATATTAGAAGAAAAAAGGAGTATAAATATATGAAAAAATATGTCTTAGCTATTGATCAAGGAACAACCTCTTCAAGAGCAATACTTTTTGATAAAAAAGGAAACATAGTAAGTAAAAGTCAAAAAGAGATAGAGATGATTTACCAACAAGAAGATTATGTTGAGCAAGATGCATATGCAATATGGATGTCAGTAATAACAAGTATGGCAGATTGTTTAGTGAACGCAGAAATTCAACCTAACGAAGTAGACTCAATAGGCATTACTAATCAACGAGAAACAACGATATTATGGGATAAGAGAAGTGGTATTCCTATATATAAAGCAATCGTATGGCAAAGTAAACAAAGTAATCAAATCTGTGAAGATTTAAAAGATAATGGATACTCAGAGTTATTTAGAGAAAAGACGGGATTATTGATAGACCCTTATTTCTCAGCTTCTAAAATAAAATGGATTCTTGAGAATGTATCTAATGCAAAGAAGTTAATGGATGAAGGTAATTTAATGTTTGGTACTGTAGATACATGGTTGATATATAAACTATCTGGTAATAAAGTTCATAAAACTGATTATACAAATGCATCTCGGACGTTACTTTTTAATATTAATACATTAGAATGGGATCAAGAGTTACTTGATATAATGAAAATTGATAAATCTATATTACCTGAAGTATGTAGTAGTAATGCTTTGTTTGGAGAAACAATAGAATATGCCTTTTTTGGTGGAAAAATACCTATCACAGGTGTTCTTGGTGATCAACAATCCGCATTATTTGGACATCTATGTCTAAGTGAAGGAGAAGTAAAAAATACATATGGTACTGGTTGCTTTATGTTGATGAATACGGGTAAAAAACTAGTTAAATCAGAACATGGACTTTTATCCACAATTGCTTATGGAATTGATGGTGAAATAACTTATGCTCTTGAAGGAAGTGTTTTTATTTCGGGAAGTGCAGTTCAATGGTTAAGAGATGAATTAGAATTTTTTGATGAATCAAGTGAATCAGAAGTACTTGCCACAACTGTAGAAGATAACTATGGTGTGGTATTTGTACCAGCTTTTGTTGGTCTTGGTACTCCATACTGGGAAAGTGAATGCAGGGGTGCAATATATGGAATAACCAGAGGGACTAGTAAAGCTCATATAACAAGAGCAACTTTGGAAAGTCTAGCTTATCAAACAAAGGATATCATTAATGTAATGATACAGGATTCAAAAATTGATATAAAATCATTGAAAGTAGATGGTGGAGCATCAATGAATAATTTTTTAATGAGTTTTCAAAGTGATATTCTAGATGTTGAAATTTTACGACCAAATTTTAATGAAATAACAGCATTAGGTGCTGCTTACATGTGTGGGTTAAAAACTGGG
The DNA here is from genome assembly GCA_022712785.1 of Mycoplasmatota bacterium. Classification (GTDB taxonomy): domain Bacteria; phylum Bacillota_I; class Bacilli_A; order Izemoplasmatales; family Izemoplasmataceae; genus JAFGXW01. The sequence goes on from JAFLJX010000182.1 coordinate 20,009, forward strand.
TTTTATGAAAGTATTGAAGTACTACAAGAACTAAAAATATCTGAACAATTATTTTCTCCAAAAATGGATATTAATGAAAGAGAAAGATTATACAGTACTTGGTTAAAAGCAGTACAGGCAACAATGGTATTTAAGTAGTTAGTTTTTTAAATCTCATTTATATGGAAATAGTGAAGACGGAAAAGAATTGTTCTTCTAGAACAATTCTATCGTTCATTTAGAATAAACAACAACGAGGCGTATCACAAAAAGTTGTAAAACATGATATGAAGACAATAGCAAGGCCATTTATGATATGATGATTGAGTTGAACATGAGGATATTTTGTCCTTCAAGTGTTGTGCTAAGTATGGTATAATAAGATTAAAAAGAAAAATGTAAGGAGGAGACTATTATGAATAAACAGAAGAATTTAATTTCAACTGTAACTATGGGACTAATGCTTTTATTAGTTTCTTTTGTTCAAGCATTTAGAATTAATAGTCTATCATTTTTAGAGAGTACCAACTTTGCAAATGATGTTGGATTCCTAACAATTACACTGATTTTTATTGTTGCTATTTCAGTATTTGCATATTATCTTCCTATGAGATTAATGTTTGAATATGACTTGAAATTCAATATATCATTTTCTCCTAATATCCATATTACATTTAGAAACAAAATATTTACAAGTATATTAAAACCTTTAAGCAGAAGATATTTAAGATTAAACGTTGTTCGTTGTTGATTCTTAGTTGATTTTTGTACAAAAAAACTAACTAAGAAAGGATTGAATAATGAAAAAACAACAAATTATAGCTGTGCTAGTATTAGTTACAGTGAATATTTGGATGCGTTTTTACGCACCAATTTATAAAGTTGCTTTGATTCTTAAACATATCTCGTCTTTTTTATTGATAGGAATCTTTGCATATAATGTATTAACCTTCATATTAAAAAGAATTGTTAAAAAATATAATCCCAAAGGAAAAAAAGAGATAATTCTTTATGTAGGTAGAAGTGTTATTTTTGGAGTTGTTATTGTATTGGTTGCCATGCTTCAATTTGATTATATAGAGTATAGCGAAACTCCCTTTACAGAACATTGTAGGTACTACGACAATTACAACCATTTGGTGTATGAAACTATGATTTATGAGTCATGTCCTGAATTAGATGTAGTTGAATCTAGTAAATATGTGTTAGAGTTTAATGTCACAGAAGCGACTGATGTATATCAAGTAGCGGATTTAGCTCCTGGAGTTCAAACTCTAAGTAAACGGGATCAATACAATGCAACAATGTATTCAACAATTCGAATCGATTATGATCGAGATTACAGAATGGCAAATATTTCACAAAAAATGACAATGATTAGTAGAACAATAGATAGAGACGGAAACTGGGACACATATTATTATAGCTATCACAAATTAGTGAATAATGATTATACTACTTTGTATGATGCTACATATAAAGTAGCTGAAACATTGTCACACTATGAAGGTATTGTAGATATATATACCGGGCATAATATTTTTGATGAAAGTGACTATAATACAACAAGATACTACGCGGACAATTATATTATTGATGATTCAAATGGTACTGGGGAAGGCTGGCAAGTGTTTTGGGAGTATGATCTAGTAAAAGAGTATACGGAAGATGACAGTTTGCAGATTGAAACATTAGCATTTGTTTCTATAGAACACGAAAATAATAAATGGGATACATATATAGAAAGAACAAACTGGAATCAAGATGGCGATACCGATATGGTTCATCTGGAGTTTGGTGATTTAGAATTAAATGAATACGTGGATAGAGAAAGCGCAACTGGAAACATTATAAACTGGAATCTTAAATATGATATTGAAAGACCACACTTGATTGTGGGACGAATGTCTAATATAAATAACAATACTTTTTTGTCTAAAGATGTGGATTATAAATCATATCAAATTCGAAACACCAATTACTTGTTTAAAGACTCGTATAACATTTATGGAGTAACAAAAACAGAGTATGGATATCACGTATCGTACGAAAGATACAGATTAGACAATTACCTAATATATTTATATACTAGACAATTTACATCTGACATGATTTATTATGAAGATGGAAGATATGCATATGGATTACGATATCAAATTTTGTTTGATGTGGACTACTCTCTCGATTGGCTAGCAAACTCAAATGATGTAATGTACACATTTCCAACTTATATTAATTAAGTAATAAAAAGCAGGACTTATGTCAATGTCATTAAGTTAAGAACAAGAAATAACAAATGACACTAAATCAACTAAAAACAAGAAAATTTTACAAAATTTTCTTGTTTTTATGTTTCGTTTTGTTGTAAATTAAAATATCTTCTCTTAACTTAATGACATTGCCACTTGAGCGGGTAGAATGTGATACGACTAGACATGCAAATTGTAAGAATAAAATTTATGAACACGGGGTTGAATCGCCTCAACTCCACCAATATTACCCGCGTCCGAGGAATTTAACGACTATATATAGCTGTGTATAGATTTCTCGGTTATTGTTTGGAGAAATAATATGGGAAATAAATTACAGGTTATTATAAGTGTGTTAAAATACTACTAAAGGTGCATAGGATTATTTAAGTGCGATTTTAGGGAGGTAATCATGGAAAATAGCAAAATTGTTGAATTAGCAAATCAATTTATATCAAATAAGGGATATGGGTTAACTAATCTTTGTATATCAGAAGAAGATGTTAATTTTCTTGTAACTAATATTTTTTTAAGTTATACAACTCATAGTCGTGGTGGACTCTCAATTACTATTGACGATGTTACAAAAGAAACTAAAATGAATTTTGAAGAAGATAGAGAATATATAATCTATTTTATTTCAAAAAAGTTTGTTAATAGTTTCAGACAAACTCTTGTTGATTCTGGAATTAGTGATGTTGAAATTATGTCACTTGAATCAGGTCCAATGAAGATTTTATATTACTCAAATGATATGTTAAGTTATTTTATTAGAAACCCACGATATAGCT
>JAFLJX010000183.1 GCA_022712785.1 Mycoplasmatota bacterium
AATATTTCATTTAAACGTTCAAATCTTTCATCACTTATAAATTGATACATAACTCTATATTCATCTTCAGGGAAAGGATTATAATTATCATAATCATATCCGTACTCATCACTCACTAGAATATCATACGCTTCTTGTATAACAGGCGCATACCCAACAAAGTCAGCGTTAGCTACTGCGATTTCTTCTGTTAAGAAGAAGTTAATAAAGTCATAAGCCAAATCTATATTTTCACTTAATGTAGGAATAACAAATCCATCAACCCAGATATTTGTAATCTCAGGAACAAAGTAAGCAAAGTTAGCTTCTATCTCATCTTCTTCTGTTGCATATAATTCATCAAAATAATCTCCAGAATATACTAAAGCCATATCAAGGTTTCCTTCGATTACTTGTCCTCTTAAATTATCTTCACCAAATATCTCAAATACACCGTTCTTTAGTGCGGTTTCTGCTTCATTCAATTCTGAATCTACATTACTGTTGATATCATATCCTAAATATAGTAATGATGCTCCAACTGAATCCCTTGCTGAATCATACATTCCAATTTTATATGAAGTCTCAGTATCAAATAATACATCGTATCCAGTTAAATCTTCTACATTCACTGTATCAGTATTATACATAATACCTACAGTACCCCAAAAATATGGGACCATATATGATGAGAAATCAAAATCTAAATATAAATCAGTTGCGTCATCTATAAAACTAACTTCATCAAGGCTGCTTAACTTTGAATAGTCAATTTCATTCAATAAATTTTGTTGTCTTAGTTTATCAACCATATAATCACTAGGTATTACGATATCATACTTTGTAGTCCCAGCTTTTATCTTAACTTCCATTTCTTCATTACTTCCTACTTCTTCATAAACAACTTGTACATTGAATTCATCTTCAAACTTCTCAACTAGGTCTAAATCCATATAATCTCCCCAGTTTAAAACATACAATTTCTCTGTAGATCCACCACATGCAGAAAGTGTAATAACTATCATTGCAGTTATAACTAAAATTATTAATTTTCTCATTATTTTATCTCCTTTAAACTTCTTTTATTATTTACTTTATTAAATACTATAAGCCCTGTTATAGTAATAAAAACAATTAGTGTATTATATGAATAAACTGCAGGATTAAAACTTCTTCTTCCAAGTCTACTATAAATCCATAAACTAACATTTTGGAACCCGTTACCAGTAGTAAAGTAACTTATAACAAAGTCATCTATACTCATAGTGAAGGCAATTAATGCTCCTGCGATTATACTTGACTTAATAGCGGGTATAATTACTTTATATATTGCCTGTAACCTTGTACATCCAAGATCAAGTGCAGCATCATATAAGTTTTTATCTAGTCTTTTTAATTTGGGTAATACGGTTAGTATCACAAATGGAATACTAAAGAATATATGAGCTAGTAACATTGTATTCATCCCAAAACTTATAGGTAGTAAACTAAGAACTAACATCAAACTAATTCCTGTGACTATATCAGGATTAATTATTGGAAGATTATTAATAATCATCATTTTAAACTTACTACTCTTACTTAGGTTATTAATACCAATCGCTGTGAATGTACCTATTATTGTTGCTATTATGGTGCTTAAAAAAGCGATTAATAATGTATTAGTAATCGCTTCTAATAAACGATCATCTCTAAATATTTCAACATACCAGTTGAAAGTAAACCCAGTAAAACTATATCCTTTAACTGACTTATTAAAAGATAGTAATCCTATTACTAATATGGGGAAATATATAATACTATATGCAAGTCCAGTAAATACTTTTAATATGTTATTTTTCATAATAGTGTATCCCCTTCCTTATCAAACCTAAGTAGCCCGATAAATAAGAAGGTAATAACAAACATTAGAATAATACTGATTAAACTACCCGCATTTATATTTCCTGTTTTCATGAAATAATCTTCAATTATATTTCCAATAAGAAGTGTTTTACCACCACTTAATCTCTCGGGTAAAGCAAACGCTGTCATACTTGGGAGAAGAGTCATTAATACTCCTGATAATACTCCACTTAAACTTAGTGGTAACACAACCCTTAAGAAAGTATTTAATGTGTTTGCTCCTAAATCACGTGATGCTTCTATTAAACTTTTATCCATTTTATCAAGAACACTATATATTGGTAAAATCATAAACGGTAAATACATCGAAACCATACCTATTAAAATAGCGGTGTCAGTACCTATTAAGTCAAAACTAATCCCAAACATATTTAAGATACTGTTTGGATAAAAAAGTTTTTCCCAAGCAATTATTCTAAGTAACATGTTACTCCAAACAGGAACAATAATTAACGCTATATACAACTGTTTATTCTTGCTTTTCGTATTCGCAAAGTAATATGCGACAGGATATCCAATAAACAAACAAATAACTGTAGTAAAAAAGCTTAATCTAATACTATTTTTTGAAGCTTCAATTACTTCAGGTCTTTTTAAATATTCAAATGAATCAAAAGTAAAATTAAAACTTCCAATATTGAATATATCTATATTTGTAAAACTTAAAACTAAAATTAATATCATTGGTAATACTACAAGGATAGTCATCCATACTATATATGGATAACTTAGTTTATTTAGACTCTTCAAGAGATTTCCTCATTACATGGATATCATTAGGACCAATTCCAAGTGAAACAATAGATCCTATAGTTTGTCTTTGGGTTGAATGAATAATATATTCCTTATCTTCAACCATTACAATAATTTCGAAGTGAACTCCTTTAAAAGTAATGTCATCTACAACTCCCGTAATTTTACCAACTTCTTCTTTGCTTAAAACAATATCTTCAGGTCTAACAACAACATCAACTAACTCATTGCTTTTAAATCCTTTATCAACACATTTAAATTCAAATCCACCAAATGATACTTTTAAATCTTTTAACATAACTCCGTCAACTATATTACTTTCTCCAATAAACCTAGCAGTAAATTTATTTTTAGGTTCATTATATATGTCTTCAGGACTTCCTATTTGTTGGATAACCCCTTCATTCATTACAACTACAGTATCACTCATGGTTAATGCTTCTTCTTGATCGTGAGTTACGAATAAGAAACTAATCCCTAAAGCTTTTTGCATTTCTTTAAGTTCATACTGCATATCTTGTCTTAATTTAAGATCTAATGCGCCTAGAGGCTCATCAAGTAATAATAGTTTAGGTTTGTTTACGATTGCGCGAGCTATCGCAATTCGCTGTTGTTGTCCACCGCTAAGCTGATCAACTCTTCTTTTTTCATATCCAACTAACTTAACTAGTTTTAATGCTTTATTAACTTCTATTTTTATATCTTCTGAATTCATTTTTTTAATCTTTAACCCAAAAGCGACATTATCATAAACATTCATGTTAGGGAAAAGTGCATAATTCTGAAAAACAGTATTTATTTCTCTTTTATGCGCAGGCATATCCTTAAGAGGAAAACCGTCGAATAATATTTGTCCTGAATCTTGAGATTCAAATCCACCAATTAATCTTAATAAAGTTGTTTTACCACAACCACTTGGTCCAAGTAATGTGACAAATTCATTTTGATTAATATAAAGGTTAATGTTATCTAAAACAAGACTTTCATCAAAACTTTTTGATATATTATTAATCTCTACTATTTTACTCATATTAACTACCACCTAACTTTATGTTTAATAATAATAAACTTATTGTCGAAATAAAAAATATTTTTGCGTATTTGTTTAGTGTCACTATACTTAATGTTAAGACCTATTAAACTCGGCTAAATATATTATATATAATATGGAGATATTGTCAATCATGTTATTAATCTTTTTTTATATAATAGTACATTTATGTATGAATTTTAATTATTAGTGGTATGATATAAACAATATGGATGAGTATCTACTTTGTTTGAAAAATAAAGAGTAGAGATAAATCTTTTTTATTATTCATTTAAACAATATAAAAGGAGTCATACTTATGAGTTATATAATAGTAATACTTATTTCATACGCAATTGGTTCAATCAGCCCCGCAAGAATAATTACACATAAAGTTCTAGGCATAGATATTCGAGATGTAAATTCTAAGAGTGCAGGAACATCAAATGCAGTAATGACTCTAGGAATTAAATATGGATCTTTAGTTGGTTTCTTAGATTTAATAAAAGGTTTAGTACCAGTATTAATAGTTCGATTAATATTTCCTAGTAACGAAGTTATATGGTTCGTGAGTGGTTTAAGTATAGTATTAGGACATATATTCCCTATCTACATGGGATTCCGTGGTGGAAAAGGAACTGCGACATTTGGTGGTGTACTATTCGCTATAGTTCCTATACAAACATTAATACTTGCGGCAATATTTACAATTTTAACGATAGTCACAGATTATATTGCACTTTCAACTTTGATTATGGTTACAATTATACCAATTGTTATGTTTTTTGATAACTATAGCACTGTTTCAGTTGGATTAGTTTTATTCTTTGCTGTTCTGTCATTCTATAAACACTATCCAAATATAAGAAGAATTATTAAGAAGCAGGAAGTCGGCTTAAAAGAGGGACTTTCAAAGTAAAGCAAACAAAAACTACACTTAAATTAAAAGTGTAGTTTTTTAAATTTAATTAATTCTTATCAAATTTTATAACACATAAACTTCCGAAACCATCGAAAAAGTAAGCGTTGTTTGTCCCAATCATATAATTATATACCTTTTCAACATACTCTTTGTCTTTTACAACCTTAACACCAATTAAATCAAATTCATTGGAATCTGTTTTAAAAGTAACGTTAAGATTTCCATTTTCTTCAATGTACTTAACTTTTTTAGTGTCTATTTCAGAAAGAACTACAACATCTCTTTCAAAGATTACGTAATGCATAAATCCTTTTTCTTCACCGTGATAAAATTTTATCAAACTTTTCTTATTCATATATGTTCATCTCCTAATGTTCATTCTATATAAACATTATATATATTTTTTTTCTAAATTACACTTCTTTTACATCTATTTTTATAATTAACAATATTTTATTTCATATATTTTTTATATATTACTCGTGTTATAATGTTTTTGAAGGAGTGATTATTAATGCCAAAATTAGAAGTTTTAGAGAAGTATGCTAAACTCGCAGTTGAGGTTGGAGCTAATGTACAAAAAGGTCAATTTGTAGTCGTTGGTTCATCTACTGAAACAAAAGAATTAGCAAGATTAATAGTAAAAGCAGCTTATAAAGCAGGAGCTAAAAAGGTTGAGGTTCAATGGAGTGATGACTATGTGGCTAGAGCTGGATATGATTCAATGAGTATTGACACTTTAAAAGAAATACCAGAATGGTCTATTGATAAAGCAAAATATTTCATTGAAGAAAATGGATGTACTATTAGAATTACATCTCCTATTCCTGGATTAAATGCAGGTGTTGATCCTAAAAAGATGCAGGCTGCAGGAATCGCTAGAATGAAATCATTTAAATTCTACCAAGATCATATGATGGGCAACCATGCTCAGTGGAGCATAGTTGCTGCCCCAAATATGGTTTGGGCTAAGAAAGTATTCCCAGACTTAAGTGATGATGATGCATTTGAAGCTTTATGGGACGCTATTTTAGAAGCGTCACGTGTTACTGAAACAAATGATCCAATTGAAGAATGGGCTAATCACAATAAATCAATGTTAGCACATAACAAAGTATTAAACGATTATAACTTTGATACATTACATTTCACAAATAGTTTAGGAACAGACTTACATGTTAAACTTGTTGAAAACCATGTTTGGGCTGGTGGTGGAGAAAATTCTACTAAAGGAGTATATTTTAACCCTAATATACCAACAGAAGAAAACTTCACAATGCCTCATAAATTTGGAGTAAACGGTAAAGTTGTATCTACTAAACCACTTAACTACCAAGGAAATCTAGTTGAAGACTTCTGGTTAGAATTTAAAGATGGTAAAGTTGTAGATTTTGATGCTGCAAAAAACAAAGAAACTTTAAAAAGTTTATTAGACACTGATGAAGGAAGTAGACATTTAGGTGAAGTTGCTTTAATTAGTTATGATTCACCTATATCTAACTCAAATATTTTATTCTTAAATACACTATTTGATGAAAATGCATCTTGTCATTTAGCTTTAGGAAAAGCTTATCCAATGAACGTTAAAGGTGGAACAAAAATGACTGATGAAGAATTACTAAAAGCTAATTCAAATCAATCAATGGTCCATGTTGATTTCATGTTTGGAAATGAAGATTTACAGGTAGAAGGTATTTTACATGACGGTTCAAAAGTTTCAATCTTTGTAGATGGAGACTTCGTAATATAATAAACAAAACCCTAGTACAAGTAATAATGTGTACTAGGGGTTTTTTTATTTCTTTAAAATTTAATATACATGTCCCTGATCAGGAACAATACATAAGAATTTAAATGTTCCTTTTCCTACATTTCTAAACTGATGAAGAGCATTTTCTGGTACATAGGCAAAAGAACCCGGAGTTACTTCATTGATTTTTCCATCAATCATTAACTCTCCTTCTCCTTCGATAAAATAATTTATATGTTGCCATGGATGACTATGTTTGGGTGTATAACCACCTTGCAAAACTTCAACTTCTCTCATTACATAACCTTCCCAGCCTTCAGTTTTTGATACTAAGGCCTTCATTGATGTGAATTTAGCTTTACTATTACTCACTTCAATCACGGGTATATTTTTTGCATTATCTACTATCATATTTTTATCCTCCAATATAAGAATTTGTTTGTTAAATACAAATATATTATATCACAATATTATTTGATTTTATTTCAATATGAATATACAAAAATAGAAAGTCATTTTATGACTTTCTATTTTATTATTTAATACTTATTTTTCTTCATCGTGTTTTTCAATAATTATTTCTTTTTTAGGAAACTTAGTTCTTAATTTCTTATAAAGTATTCTTGCAGGGAAGAACAATATCATAAATACTATTGCGTAAGGTAGTATCGCTACTAACGCAAGGCTTAAGAATGTAACAATCGAAACTAATGAATTAAATGAGATTATAAATACATTAGCTACATCATTAAAGAATGTTTTTTCAGTTGTTGTATATCTTGATACAACATTTGATTCTCTATGATCAGTTGTGACAGACGTTACTTTAAAAGTATACTCTTCAAAAGACTTAAGTTCATCAATCTCAAATACTACTGTGCTATCTCCATATGTTGTTTCTTCATACTGGCGAAGAAATTCTCCATTGAGAAGTAAATCAACATAAATATTCGCTGATTGTTCACTTGAATTATGAACTTCAAGATCAATTGTGTCTTTTGTAACCTCTAATATCTTAACTATAGGCGAACTTGATTTTGGCAAAATAACTTCTTCTTCAGTTACTTTATTAATAGTTAGAATAATAGTTGAAAAATCTATTAATGAATCATAGTTTGCTAAACTAGCACCTATTTGATTTAACTCTGTTTCTATTTCAAATCTAGCATCTTCTAAAGTTAATATGTCTTCAAGATCAACTGCAACTTCAATTAATTCTAGTATTCTAGTATGTTGGGTCTCTAATGCTAATTTTCTCGCTTCAAAAGTTGAATAACTATTTGTAACATCTTCAGATGTTTTTGAGAAAGAAACAACTTCCCCAGCAGTTTTAATTTCTTCAACAAAATCTGTGAAGTTTACTGATAGAACTCTTATATAAACTACATATCTTGTTGTAGTAATATCAGCTGACTCAACATATGCACTATATGTGTCTAAACTATCGATTACATTATTATATACAACCGATGGATCTTCTGAGTTCATTCTTAATCTAGCTTCATAAATGATTTTTCTATTTTCCAAAGCAGGAATTGCAGCCGATTGAATTACATCTCCACCTTTATTAATGCTTTCATCTGCTACGTTATCTCCAGCGCCATCGACTCCGGTGGATCCGTCAGGTGCACTTCCATTAGTATCGTTCACACCTGAATATTTATCTCCATAATATCTGTCATTTTCTGCATCAGATGCACCACAACCTGTTAATAAAAATCCTAAAACAAAAACTAATACAAATAAACTTATCTTCCTTTTCATAATTTTCCTCCTTTTTTAATTAATTACTAATCCTAAATTCAGGATATCTAATATATTTATATATATATTATACACCCATATATATAAAGAACAAAATCTATTTATCCTTTTATTTCAACTATTTTTTTTACTTTTTCTGTCATATGTTCTATCGTTATAATAGGCATAACTTATAGGAACTGTATAAGGGTATCCGTTACTACCAGTAGTTCCAAAAACTTTTTCTAGTATGGTTCGCAAATATACCAAGCAGCTCTTTTTTCAACGTTTACTATTCTCACAGATTTAAAATGTTCATTTAATTCGGTTTCTACAACTTTTATGAAGTTAAAATAATCTCCACCTTCAAACCATTCAACTATATTAGTAATAATATTTCTTTTACTATTATAATCATGAATAATAACATAATCTTTTGTTAGTCTGTTCATTTCATTATAAAGCTGATATCTCTCTTCTTTATGCAATCCATGAGCTACATAAGATGTAATAGATAAATCAAAAAACTTATCTTCAAAAGGAAGTTTAGAACAAGTACTACATTCTAAAAAATTAACATTCTTATTCTCATCCTTATTCATTCCTATCCTAAGCATTTTAACCGCAGGTTCAATCCCTGTGACATCTAAACCTTCTTTGTTTAGTACAGCACAAAGCGCACCAGTACCACAACCAATATCTATAATATTTTTATAATTGTTTAGATTTAATTCATTTCTCATTTTATCTATTGTTATTTTATAGTTTTTCTTCTGAGAATTATAAAATAACCCATAAATGGGAGCTATAAAGTTGAATAGAAAGTTATCGTTTTTCTCTTTCAAAAAATCACCTACTTATTTTACTTCATCTAACTTTTGAACGAACTTATAAAAATCATAATAAGTCCCTTTATGGTTAGAATCTACTTCTTGATTATGTTTATTTAATAAATGATTAGTAATTAAATATGTCTCTATTCCAAGTTTCCCAGAACTAAGGTCATCAAATACGTCATTTCCTACCATATAACAGCTATCAGCGTTTTTATTAATACTTTCTAATACTTCCTCGTAATATTCTAAATGTGGCTTACAGTAAGAATTATTCTCAAATGAAGATATGTATTCAAACTCACTTGGTTCAAACCCTGCCCATCTAATTCTATGATGGTTAGCTATCATTGGAAATAAAGGGTTTGTGGCTAATGCAATTCTATATCCCTTTTCTTTTAATATATCAATGCTCTTTCTCATATATTTGCTTTTATGAGTTGAAGGTTTCACATTATCAAAAATTGTATCATAAAACTCATAAAACATTGATTTATAATCTTCGACACTACCTTCAAGTAATGAGTCAAAATGATCCATGAAGATTTCTTCATTCTTTTTCCCATTATTAGTTCTAACCATTTTCTCAGTACATTCTAAAATATTCTTAACTAGTTCTTTGGGTTCAATAATTTCTTTAAAGTATTCTCCAATATTATAAAAGTATAATCTCATGAATTCTTCTAGTTCCATAGGAAGAACTGTCCCATCTAAATCAAACAAAAATGTATCTCTCATAAGTTCACCAATCTTTTCTTTTTTTAGTTTATGTAACAATTGAATCAATCAAGTCAATTGTTAATCTAATTAAAACAAATATAATAGTATCAAACTGTATTATATCTTCTAGTTTTCCTTAAGTATAGAAGTCATTCTATTTCTATTTAGGGTAATTATAACATATAAGCCTTGTTAACTCCATTTTAAAATAATCAAAAAAGACATTATAGGATTGGCCTAAAATGTCTTTTTTACTAGAATTAAATCTCAATATTTTTTATGATTTCCGTAGCTACTTTTATGCCATCTACTCCAGCAGAAACTATTCCTCCTGCGTATCCTGCACCTTCTCCTGTTGGATAAAGGTTTTTAAAGTTTGTACTTTGTAATGTTTCTCTATCTCTTAAAATTCTTACTGGAGATGATGATCTTGATTCAACACCAGTTAATAGAGCATCAAGGTTATTAAATCCTTTTAGTTTATTACCCATATTTTTAAATGCTTCAATAAATGCATTGTTGATATCTTCTGAATATATTGATCTTAGGTTTGAGTATGTCACCCCAATACTATAACTAGGTAATACACTTCCTAGTTTTTTTGTTTTAATATTGTTTATAAAATCACCTACTGTTTGTATCGGTGCGTAGTAACTACTTCCTCCTAGAACATAAGCTTTCTTCTCAATTTCTCGTTGGAATTCAATCCCGGCAAGCGGATGAAAACTGTTGAAATCAGTTTTATTAACTGTGACTAGTAATGCGCTATTAGCGTTCACTTTATCTCGATTATATTCACTCATTCCGTTAACTGAAATCATGCCTTCTTCTGACGATGCGGGAACTACTAATCCTCCTGGACACATACAAAATGTATAAACACCTTTTCCTGATTTAGTTTGGTGTGTTAGCTTGTATTCAGCAGCACCTAATTTCCCAAGATTATCATTCTCTCCAAACTGCGATTTATTAATCATAGATTGTTTATGCTCTATTCTAAATCCTACTGCGAAAGGTTTTTGTTCAATATTACATTGATTATTATATAACATTTCAATAGTATCTCTGGAACTATGTCCTGTGGCTAATATTACATAGTCAAAAAACTCTTCTTTATTATTAACAGTTAACATTATCCCTGAACCTGAAGGGATTATGTTATTAACTTTATGATTAAACTTAATTACAGTACCAAACGATTCTAATGATTTCCTTATATTTTTAACAACATCAATTAAATTATCAGTACCAATATGCGGATTATGTACAAACATAATTTCCTTAGGTGCACCTGCCTTAACAAATTCATTAAAAATGAATTTAGCTCGTTTATCTTTACCTCTGTTAGTTAGTTTCCCGTCAGAGAAAGTCCCAGCTCCACCTTCACCAAACTGAATATTTGATTCAGTATTTAATACCCCTTTTGATGTAAATTTTTCAATAGTTTCAACTCTTTTTTCTACTTTTTCTCCACGTTCAAACACAGTTACTTTCATCCCTGATTCTTTAAAATGTAATGCAGAAAACATACCAGCTGGACCAAACCCAATAATAGCTATTTTTTTGTTTTTGTTATACGTTATATCTTTAGTATCCAAGCCGTTTTCATTGTCTTTATATTGTTCTACATTAACAATGCTTTTTGATAATGTATTTGATTCATTTTTAATATTCACAAATACTCTATACACAAAATATATATCATGTTTTTTTCTAGCATCTATTGATCGTTTTATGATTTCGAAATTTAATATATCTTCTTTATTTACTCTAAGCTTTTTAGATATTGCATTTGATAGATCATCGGTATTATCATTAATACTGACTTTTAATTGATTAATTATTAACATATAATACCTCTTTCCATATTTACTATAAATCTATAATACCATACTTATGTAATTAAAAAGCCCCGAAGGGCTATTATCCAGCAATAGTTATGTATTCATTAGTCGCTAATTTTGGTTCTATCCATTCAATAAAACTTAATAACATTTTATTAATATTTTCATTAATTATTAGATAGTTTTCAATGTATGATTCTTTATCATGAGCTTCTAACCCTAGTTCATAAATAAGCTCATCTTGATATACTTTATTTTGTAATAAAGCACTAAGTCTCTTAATTCCCTCAATGACTTTAACCCATTCATTTGACTGTATTTTAACAGTTGAGTTAGGTGAGTATTCTCTATAATTATCCCATATTGTTTGTTCTAGTAGTAAAAAATCGCTTGTAGTAAAAAACGTTGATGAATCTTTAAAACGTTTTTTTCTTTGCTTTCCTAATTGTATTTCTACACAAGAACTTCTATCAATAGTTTTACTAGTGTACATTTGATAAATTTTATTAGTGTCCATATGATTCCTCTTTCTAGATACAATATATTTAAAAAAATGTTTTAATAATAATAGTCCTATAAAAGCAAAACTTATCAATTTAGCTTATATTATTTTACCTTACTAAAATTATAACATTATTAGTTAAGATGCACTAACAATATAAATATTACTAATATCTATATTAAGATAGAATTTCTTTAACTCTTCCAACAATACCATCTTCAAGCATTACTTTTATACCATGAGGGTGATTTTTAGAATTAGTAAGTATTTTAGATACTGTTCCCTCTGTGAGTATACCTGACTTTTGGTTATATTTCTCTACTACTCGTACTTTAATTCCAATTTTTATATTATTTCTGTTTTTACCGTCCATATTATTAACTCCTTCTTATCTTTATATAGAAAAGAGACATCAAAAGATATCTCCTTAAATTAGAATCCATACGTAGCGCTGGAAACGCTACTAGAAACTAAATCTAGCTCTAAGACCCTTTGATAGGTTAGATAGCCCATATGCAGTGATGGCAATCGAAAGCATACTTTAAATCTTAGTGCGAAGTTATATTACCATAGTTTTATAAATTGTCAAACAACTATTTTAAATATCTTTATTTGATTTAACGAATAATTGTTAATGAGTTCACATTATGCTAAAATGGATTAATGAAATATTTTAATAAATACTGAGTTAGGATGAATACTATGAATACTGTAGAATCTAAAATAGACAACAAATACCTATATCTAATATCTCAACGTCTAGAGTATATAGAACTATGTGCTATGGAAATGAGACATATTTTTGGTAAAACATCAAATAGTAATTACCATCTAACAAATGACTTAATTGATATTTCACGTAGCCCTTTTATAAAAGGTAAAGTTACTATTCTTTATATTGAAGATAGTATAGAAACAATTGAACAAAAAATGATAAAAGATGACCTATTTTATGATAACTACAAAATTCATTTTGAAAAGTTTGACATAGTTCCTTATAAAACAAGACTAGAATCAATGAGAACTTTAGGTTTCACAATAACTGGAAACTTCTCATTTATTGATCCAGATGTAGAATTTGTTATTACAAAAATTGAAGGTTATTGGATATTTGGTAAGTTAGACAAAAATCCAAATACATGGGTTCAAAGACGTCAAAAGCCATACAGCTATTCTCATTCATTAAATGTGAAAGTAGCAAAAGCTGTGCTGAATATAGCTATAGGAAACAACTTTGACTTAAAAGTAATCGATCCGTGTTGTGGTATAGGAACTGTAGTAACAGAGGGAAGAGCCGCAGGAATTGATATAACTGGATATGAGATAAATCCATTAGTAAAACAACACTGTAATATAAACTTAAAACACTTCGGTTTTGAACCTGATGTCTCAAAAACAGATATGTTAGAAACTACAAAACATTTTGATGTTTCTATACTTGATTTACCATATGGGCATACATCAGAAATATCACAAGAAGAACAAATTGCACTGATGAGAAAAACAAAAGAAATAAGTGATAAATCTGTGATAATAACTATGGATGATATGAGTGAGCTAATGACTAGTATTGGATTCAAGATTATAGATCAATGCAAAATTAAGAAATCGAATTCATTTACTAGATATGTCACAGTTTGTATTTAATGTCTGCTAAATAAAAAAACAGGAATAAAAATTCCTGTTTTTATGTTTTTTTTCTTGAAAATTCTTTTGAGGACTTACCAGCAAAACCATTTGCTATTGTTCCTTTTTCTTTTTTGTTTTTCATGAATTTAGCACCATGCTTGGCTTCTTTCAATTCGTTGCTTTTTTCAGTTTCTTCTTCTTTAACTTTTGTTTTCTTCAATTTAAAACTATTTGACATCTAATCAACTCCTTTGCATAAATTTTATGCATCTTTATTATATCACGGATTAACTTAACAAAACAGTTATATCAGTAATCCTATATATTTTATTCAAATATACCTAAAGAACTTCCAATAATCTTTTTAACATGCTCAGATAATTCTAAAGTTTTCATAGTTTTTAATTCATCGTATGGTATTGGTTTATGAATTACAAGAACAGTTCTTTTTTTGAAAGGCCATTTTATCTTTTTGTAGTTTTTAGGTTTTACTATTGTAATTGGAACAAGTGGAGCTTTACTTTTTAAAGCTACTTTAAATGATCCTTGTTTGAATTCAAGAAGTGAACCGATCTCTTTACTTCTTGTACCTTCAGGAAATATTACCATTGATGAACCACTTTTAACATTTTTTATAACATTAATAATTGCTTCTGCGCCTTTTCTATCACTACTTCTATCAATTGTTACACACCCTAAAACTGGCGTCCATTTACCAAACATAAATACATTAACTAATTTTTCTTTTTCTAAAAAAGCTACAGGATACTCATATAATTTATACATTAATAATGGTACATCAAACATTGATGTATGATTAGAGTATATTGAGAATCCAGGATCTTTTGGTAAGTTTTCTAATCCAACAACATCAGTTCTCATATTCATAAGATGCATTGGTATACTTACCATTTGTTTTGCAATCTTGTGTTTTAGCATTGAAGTTTTCGGTTTGTTTTTAGCCACTAAATAGTATGCACCTTCTATATAACCCGCAAGTAAAAGTATCATAATTAACCATCCTATTAAGATACTTAATATAATAACAATAGGGTTATTTACTATACCATCTACTTGGTAATCAAATAGATATATTCCTAATATTGTAATTATAAAATTCATTATAAGCAATGCAATTGTTAACATAAAATCACCTTTTTTAGTTCTTTCATTTAATTTGATATTTATTATTATACTATTATTTACTCAAAAGAAAAACCATAAGATTTCTCCTAGGTCTTTATTTCACATATATTTTGATTTAAATACTAAAAATCTATATCTTTTAATATCTTAATTTCTCTATCTAATCCAACACCATATACTGATATATAACCAGAATTTTTTAAATCTTTAATAAAACTTCTAATATTACTTTCTTGATTCTTGTTTCCATAAACAACATTACTAATATCTGAGTTTTTTGGATTGCGATAAATAGATCCTGAGTTTCTAACTTGTTTTTGAATGTATTTATATGTTTTTACAACAAGATCACGATAACCACCAACTACATTTTCATCTCTTTGTTTTCTTAATTTTTCAATGTTGTCTTCAATGTATTTTTTTCCCATATTGAACTCCTTTTTTTATATTATAGTACTTAATATATATTCCCTGCTTCTTCTTCGTCTTTTTCTTTTTTAGAACCAATTCCCGAACCTATTGCTAGTCCTAATGCAATCCCAGCTCCGGAAAAAGCCACATTCATTGATGAAAAGCCTGCCCCTATTGCTACCCCGAAGACTATTCCAAGCCCAACATATTTTTCAATAATAGAGCCTTTTTGATGATATCCAAACTCATCTACTACTGTCTTTTTCAATATTTCTAGTTCTTTTCTATATAGACGATATTGTTTCGGCTCTTTATCTGCTATATTTCTTAAAATTCTTTTTAATTCAGTCAATGATTTTTCAACTGTTTCACTTTCTAAATCTCTCAACTTATTGTTTAAGTTAACTATAGATTCAATTTTCAGTTTCTTTATCATTTTTTTATCAAAATCTTTAGTCATATATTCTATTTCTGAACCATGATCTTTCAACATATGTAAACACCTTCTTTGTAACAATTAGTTTTATATTAATATTCTAACATGAATAAGCATTTAATTTAACTATATTGATTAAAACAGGTAACTATCGATTGATAGTTACCTGTTAAGTTTAATTATCGTTTAGACTTATCGTATGGCTCGCCAGCTGCTTTTGGACCAACTACTTTTGAACTGAATATAACAAGTGCAATAATCGTAATTACATATGGTAAGGCAGAGAAAAATTCATAAGGTAATTTTGAAATAAGTGGTATGTCATTTACGTATCTACCTAAAATTTGACTGAATCCAAAGAATAAACTAGCATATAACACGCCAAATGGCTTCCATTTACCAAAGATTAAAGCAGCTAGTGCAATAAACCCTGTCCCGTGAATACTAAATACTGTATATTGGATATCTTGAGTTAATATCATGACTGCACCAGCTAAACCAGCTAATGCTCCAGAAATAATAACACCCATGTATCTTATTTTGTAGACATTTATTCCCATACTATCTGCAGCATGTGGATTTTCACCAGTTGCACGTAAATGAAGTCCAAATTTTGTTTTATTAATAACATACCAAGATATAACTACAAGGATAAATGCTAGGTATACAGTTGCATAAATGTTGGTGAATAATATATCTCCAATTACTGGAATTTTGTTTAAAAGTGGTACTGTTTGTTTTGTAAATCCAGTTCTATAAATAGGAGTTCTTTGACTTGGATTGTTTGGAGTACCAAAAATGATTTGTGATAAATAAACAGTAGCTCCAACTGCTAATAAGTTAATTGCGGTTCCTGATATAACTTGGTCAGCTCCAATATTAACACTTAAATAAGCGTGTATTAGTGAAACAAGTACTCCAAATATCATACCAAGAATCAAAGCTAATAGAGGAGCGATAAGCGATCCTTCTGCAAAAGAAGGTTCTAATAAAACTACGGATGCTCCAGCTGCAAAACCACCAAACATCATAAGTCCTTCTAGAGCAATATTAACTACTCCACTTCGTTCTGAAAATAATCCACCAAGACTGGCGATAATAATTGGAGTTGAAAATATAAGAGCAAGTGTAAGCATAGAATATACAGTATCCATTATTCTTCCTCCCTCTCTCTAAATCTTATTAGGAATCGTTTAATTCCATTTTGCATTGCAATAAATAATACTATTGATGCAATTATTATATTGGATATATCTTTTGGAATACCTCTCAATTGTATCAGAGTCTGAGAAGCTTTTAATGCACCAAATAATAACCCTGCAAGAACTGATCCTATAGCCGTGGTACCTCCAACTAAGGCGACTGCTATACCATCAAATCCATATCCTTCTGCAGCTACAAGAACACGACCATAATCAAATGTACCAATAGCTATTATTACTCCTGCTAACCCTGCAAATGCTCCAGCGATAACCATAGATAGCATAATATTTCTATCCACTTTCATTCCTGCATATTTTGAGGCATGTTTGTTAAATCCAGCAGCTCTAAGTTCAAACCCAAAAGTAGTTTTATCAATTATTAACCAAAAAATAAATACAGCGATTATAACTAATATGAACCCCCAATGAAAACGCGAAGAATTTGTTAATTCACTAAAGAATTGACTAGCCAGAGAAGCAGTTTCGCTAACATTGACAGTTCTTGCATTATCAGATTCAGGAAGTGCTTTAAGTAAATAGTTTGCAGTATATAATGCAATATAGTTCATTAAGATTGTAACAACAACTTCATGAACGTTGAATTTAGCTTTTAAGAAGCCAGGTACAAACCCCCAAGCAGCACCAAATAAAACACCAGTAACTACAGCCAATGGTAAATGGATAATCATTGGCAAATCAAACACAACTCCAATAAAAATCGCTCCAAATGACCCCATTATTAGTTGGCCTTCAGCACCAATATTGAACAGTCCAGTTCTAAATGCAAATGCTACAGATAACCCAGTTAATATAATCGGCATTGAATAAACAAATAACTCACCAATATGACGAGGATTAAATACTGTTTTACTAGTTCCAATTTTTGAAATATTAATTCCAGTTACTTGTTCAAATAATGCTAGAAAGAAATCCAATGGATTAATACCAGTTATAAGCATTATGATAACCCCAAAACTAAATCCCAAGAAGATAGCAATCATAGGAACAGTAAAACTTAAATTCTTTTCAGCTGAAATGAATCTTTTAATTTTAGTTAACATTTACATCACCTCTTGTCGATCCACTCATCATTAGACCAAGTTCATTAGCAGAAGTTTTTTTAGCATCAACTATCCCAACGATTTCACCTTCATACATAACAGCAATCTTGTCAGAAACATTTAATACTTCTTCTAATTCAAGAGAAATAAGTAAAACTGCTTTTCCTTTATCTCTTTCTTCAACTAAACGTTTATGAATATATTCAATAGCTCCAACATCAAGTCCCCTTGTTGGTTGAGCTGCGATTAATAATTGTGGTGAACGATCAATCTCTCTTGCAATAATTGCTTTTTGCTGGTTACCACCAGACATAGTTCTTGCCATAGATGCACTATCTTTACCACTTCTAACATCAAACTCTTTAATAAGACGTTCTGAGTTTTCCAATATTGCATCAAATTTAATTAACCCATGTTTTTGATATGCTTCTTTATAATAATCTAATAAAACAAAGTTAGCATCTAGTCTAAAATCTAATACTAATCCATATTTATGTCTATCTTCAGGTATATGTCCGATTCCTGATTCAACACGTTTACGTATAGAATAATTAGTAATATTTTCTCCATTAAGTAAAATCTCACCACTTTCAACTTTTCTAAGTCCATAAAGTGCTTCAATTAATTCGGTTTGCCCATTACCATCAATACCGGCAACACACATAATCTCCCCAGGTTTTACATTTAATGTGAAGTCTTTTACAGCAGGAAGTTTTCTATTATCAAGAACATTAAGTCCTTTAATTTCACAAATTGTTTTCCCTGGTTTTGATATTCCTTTTTCAACTTCAAAACTTACAGGCCTACCAACCATCATTTCTGCTAATTCTTTTTCAGAAGTAGATGCAACATCAACAGTTCCAATATATTTTCCTCTTCTTAAAACAGTACAACGGTCAGCAACTTCTTTAATCTCTTTTAATTTATGAGTAATAAGAACTATTGTTTTCCCTTCTTTTACAAGGTCCCTCATTATTTTCATTAATTCAATAATTTCTTGTGGCGTAAGTACTGCCGTTGGTTCATCAAAAATAAGAATATTAGCGTCACGATACAACATCTTAAGTATTTCTACACGCTGTTGCATACCAACTGTAATATCTTCAATCTTAGAATATGGATCAACTTTCAATCCATACTGTTTAGAAATTTCAGCTACTTTCTTCGCAGCAGTATCAATATCAACTCTACGGAACTTATCTAAAGGTTCTGCACCTAATATGATATTTTCAGTAACAGTAAAGTTTTCCACTAGTTTAAAATGTTGATGCACCATTCCTATTCCCAATTCATTCGCAATATTTGGATTAGTAATTTTAACTTCCTTACCACGAACTTTTATAAATCCTTCTTCAGGTTGATACAGACCAAAAAGAACACTCATCAAAGTACTCTTACCCGCACCATTCTCACCCAAAAGTGCATGAATTTCTTTATCAACAACTTGTAGAGTAACTTTGTCGTTTGCTTTTATACCTGGAAATATCTTGGTAATTCCATTCATTTCAATAGCATAATTCATATTTTTCTCCTTTTTGGCATATTTTAAAACATTATTTTAATAAATATATTTTTCCTTTTTACCATGTATCATGTTGATTAACAGTAATCAAACTATCAATTGTTATCGCTAGTATCCCTAAAAATAATATAATTACAATTATACCATAAAATCAAAATAATTAAAGAAATCTAACAAAATGATTGCGAATTTTTTTCCTTATTAATATATACATGCATTTATTATAAAACAATACCACAAATAATTGAAAATAAAATAAAAAATATAGATAATATAAACTATTAAAAATAAAAGTATCTTTGTAATAATGTAAACCT
>JAFLJX010000184.1 GCA_022712785.1 Mycoplasmatota bacterium
GGCAAAAGGGAATCCATATAGTTTCCTACATATTTCTAGATCAGAGATTGATTTACCTTCTTCAGTTGATCAATATGATAAAAAAGTATACAAAAAAGCAAGAAGAAATCTAGACATATTCCAAGATGATGGAATACTTGTTCAAGATGAAACACCAATGATTTATGTATATCGTCAAATAATGAATGGTGAAACACAAACTGGGTTTGTAGCTAACACTTCAATAGATGACTATGTGAATAATGTAATTAAAAAACATGAACTTACTTTAATAAGTAAGGAAAAAGATAGAATAAGACATTTTGATGCCTGTGACGCTAACACTTCTCCAATATTCATGGCTTATAGAAGTAATAAAAAACTAGCTAAAATATTAGATGAATGTACAAAAGCTGAACCCGAAATCAATATCGAAACTGAAGATGATGTTTTACATATGGTATGGCCAATTACTGACGAAGCACTAATTACTGAAATTAGTGAAACTTTTGAAGGAATTGAAAGTCTATATATTGCTGATGGACATCATAGAAGTGCAAGTGCTGCAAAAGTTGCATTAAAAAGACGTGCTGACGCTCCAAACTGTAGTGGTGAAGAACAGTTTAACTTCTTTATGTCAGTTATATTCCCTGCAGATGATTTAAATATCATGGATTACAATAGAGTTGTTCATGATTTAAATGGACTATCTGTTGAACAATTCATTGTTCAAATGGAAGAAATTTTTGACATTGAAAAAAGTAAAGGGCCATTCAAACCAATAGTAAAAGGTTCATTTGGAATGCATTTAAACAAAGAATGGTATAAATTACAAATTAAAGATACATTTGAATTTGGAAAAACTATTCTTTCTAAAGTTGATGGAACAGTTTTGGAAGAAGAAGTTCTTAATAAAATTTTAGGGATTAAAAATGTTAGAACTTCATCTAGAATTAGTTTTGTTGGTGGAATTAGAGGATTAAAAGGAGTTAGAGAGAAAACTGAAAAATACGATGGTGTAGGGTTCTCAATGTTCCCAGTATCAATGAAAGAACTAATGGATGTTTCAGATTCAGGATTAATTATGCCTGCTAAGTCTACATGGTTTGAACCAAAACTAAGAAGTGGTTTATTCGTTCATAGATTTGATAGTTTTAATATTATTCTAGGTGATGGGTCTACAAGTTTAGAAACAACAGACTATATTGATGGTGTTTTAGAAACAGTTAATAGAAAAGATGGAAATCAAAAAGAATTTGTTCAAGCTGTAACGGAAGTTTTTAATTCATTAGGACCAGTTTTAGAACAACATCCAGAATATATTGATAATAATATTTTAGAGAGAATCGTTGAACCTGAAAGATCAATTACGTTTAGAGTTCCATGGGTTGATGATGAAGGTAACGTTCAAGTAAATAGGGGATTTAGAGTTCAATTTAATGGGGCAATAGGTCCATATAAAGGTGGGCTAAGATTCCATCCAACTGTTTATCTTGGATTAATAAAATTTTTAGGATTTGAACAAATATTTAAAAACAGTTTAACTGGACTTCCTATTGGTGGAGGTAAAGGTGGATCTGATTTTAGTCCTCTTGGTAAAAGTGATGAAGAAATAAGAAGATTTTCTGAAAGCTTTATGACTGAGTTATATCGTCATATAGGTCCAAACGTTGATGTTCCTGCCGGCGATATTGGTGTTGGCGGAAGAGAAATTGGATATTTGTTTGGACAATACAGAAGAATTAAAGGTTCATTTGAAAACGGTGTTCTTACCGGTAAAGGATTAGCTTATGGTGGTTCTTTAATTAGACCTGAAGCTACTGGTTATGGAGCTACATATTTTGCTTTACAAATGTTAAAACATGATGGAACTGACTTTAAAAACAAAACAGTCGCAGTATCAGGATTTGGTAATGTTGCTTGGGGTGTTTGTAGAAAAGTTAGAGACCTAGGCGGAAAAGTAGTTACAATTAGTGGACCAGAAGGATATGTTTACGATCCTGATGGAATTACTACTCAAGAAAAAATTAACTATATGCTTGAAATGAGAGCAAACACTGATGGTAAAATAGAAGATTATGCAACGCGTTTTGGTGTTGAATTCTTCCCTGGAGAAAAACCTTGGAGTAGAAAAGTTGATGTCGTAATGCCTTGTGCTACTCAAAATGAAATACATCCAGAAGATGCTAAAAAAATAATTGAAAATAAAGTAAAATATATAGTTGAAGGTGCAAATATGCCTACAACAAATGAATCTGTTGAAATACTTAGAGAAGCAGGAGTTATAATTGGTCCTGGTAAAGCAGCAAATGCTGGTGGAGTTTCAACAAGTGCATTAGAAATGTCTCAAAATTCTATGAGATTGTCTTGGACTGCTGAAGAAGTAGATTCAAAATTAAAAGAAATTATGAAAAATATATTCAATAGTTGTGTAAGAGCAAGTAGCCGTTATGGATTCGGATATGATTTAATAGCTGGGGCAAATATTGCAGGATTTGAAAAAGTTGCTGAGGCAATGATCGCACAAGGAAAATATTAGTATTTAATCTTCAAAATAAGAGGAGTGAGTTATATGGGTTATGCATTAAAAGAAACTGAATACAGATACCGTGCCTGGACAAAAGATGGCATTTGGCAAATGGGTAAGTTGACGACAAATAAGAATATTACTATTCATGAAGGGTCAAATGTATTTCACTATGGACAAGGATTATTTGAAGGATTAAAAGCCTACAAAACTAAATCTGGTAAAATTCAATTATTTAGACCAGATATGAATTTCATTAGAATTAATGAAGGACTAGATAGAATTGTAGCACCAAGAATTCCTGAAGAACTATTCTTCGATGCTATTGAAAAAGTTGTTGAAGCAAACAAAGATGATATCCCTGAATATGGACAAGGACAATCATTATACATTCGTCCATTTGTAATTGGACAAGGTATGAATCTAGGTGTAAAACCTAGTGAAGAATACTTGTTTAGTGTATTTTGTGCTCCTGTAGGAACATATTTTAAAGGTGGATTATCTGCACTTAATTTTGTAACAACTGATTATGATAGAGCTGCTGCTAACGGTACTGGACAAGTAAAATTGGCTGGTAACTATGGTGCAAGCCTTTATCCTAGACAAATAGCAAAAGATGCAGGGTACGCAGGAGTTATTTACTTAGATCCTGCTACACATACTAAAATTGATGAAGTTGGAGCAGCAAACTTTTTCGGGGTTACACACGATAATGTAGTTGTTACACCTAAATCATCTTCAATTTTACCTAGTATTACAAGAAAGTCTATTCTTTATCTAGCTGAACATGTCCTAGGACTTAAAACAGAAGAAAGAGAATGTTTTATTGATAATATTAGTGAATTTAAAGAAGCAGGAGCATGTGGTACTGCAGCAATCATCACACCAATTGGATCTATTACTCACAAGGGTAAAAAACATCAATTTGGTGAAGGTGAAGTTGGAACAATAGTTAAAAAATTATATGATCTTCTTTTAGATATATATTACGGTGATATTGAAGCACCTGAAGGCTGGATTAGAGAAATTAAATAAATCAATAAAAAAAGAGGCTGTAAAGAAATAGAAGTCTCAAATAAAAGTTATC
>JAFLJX010000185.1 GCA_022712785.1 Mycoplasmatota bacterium
AACATTCATCCAGCTTTAATAGTTATTAGTGCACTATTAATTGGTGGATTCTTTATAAGATAATTAAAAAAGACGAAAATTTTCGTCTTTTTTAATGGTTTTCTTTATAGTTTTTATAACCTTTTGCTAAAACATAAATATTATTGAATCCTTTTTTTGATAACTTCTTCGCAACTCTCTTAGATAGTTTACCATTTTCACAATACAAGTAAACTGATAAGTCTTTTCTTAAATTTACATTTTTAGAAGATATTTTACGTGCTGTAAAATGTCTTGATCCATTTATTTTATCATTTTCATTAATGATTTTTTTACGAACATCAATAAGTTGTCCTTTTCTCATGTTTGATGTAAAATCTTTTAATGTAATAACAAAAACATTGCTGAAATCTCTATTTTTAAAATACACCATTACTAATCCAAGACCAAGACCCGCAACTATGGATATAACTATAGACCAAAAGTTCATAATATCACTCCTCAATATAGAATTATAAGTTAATGTTCAATAGATGTCAATTAAGACTGTTATATTTCATATTATATTGTATAATATATATAGTGTAGACAAATAGGTTATTATTAGATATAATATAATCCATGATTAGGAGTGAGAATATGATATCAACAAATAATTTTAAAACAGGTGTTACAATTCAACATGATGGAAATCTTTACACAGTAGTAGAATTTCAACATGTTAAACCAGGAAAAGGTCCAGCATTCGTACGTAGTAAATTAAGAAACTTACGTAGTGGAGGATTATTAGATAAAACTTGGAGAGCAGGAGAAAAATTGGCTACTGCTCATATTGATAAAGATAAAATGAATTATTCTTATAATATGGGAGATACATATGTATTTATGGATAATGAAAGTTATGAACAAATTGAAATAAACAAGAAACAAATAGAATATCAATTAAACTTCATCATTGAAGGGATGGATGTTTTAGTTATTAGCTTTGAAGGTGAAATTTTAGGAGTAGATATCCCTGAAAAAGTAACTTTGACAGTCACAGCCGCAGACCCAGCAGTTAAAGGTAATACTGCACAATCTGCAACAAAAGACTGCACAGTTGAAACAGGCTTTATGTTACAAGTACCTTTGTTTGTTGATAGAGGAGATAAAATCGTTATTAATACAAACACAGGGAAATATGACACAAGAGCGTAAAGGAGTGAATTATTTTGTATGAGTCCGGCATGTATTTACTAAGCATTGGAGATGTATCACCATACACTTTTGTGCTATTGGTTATTTTACTAGCTATTTCTAGTTTCTTCTCTATGAGTGAAACAGTTTTTTCTAGTGTAAGTTACATTAGATTAAAAACATTTGTAGAAGATGGAATAAAAGGAAGCAAAAAAGCTTTATGGATTGAAGAACACTTCGATCTAACATTATCTACTATTTTAGTAGGAAACAATTTGGCAAATATCGCACTTGCGACAATTAGTGTTAGTATTTTTTCAAGTATATTCACAGGACAAGAAACGTTAATAAAGATTATGAATACTGTGGTTATGACAATAATAATTTTGATTGTTGGAGAAATAGTACCTAAGAGTTTTGCGAAGAATAACGCTGAAAAAGTATCACTTTCTATTAGTGGTATTTTGTATTGGATTATTCGTATTTTGAAGCCAGTTACATGGATTCTACTAAAAATAAAATCATGGATAGTTAAAGACAATGGCGAAAATCTAGTTAGAGTTACAGGTGATGAACTTGAAACTATAATTGATACAATGGAAGAAGAAGGCAGTATTGATGAAGATGAAGCAGAAATGCTTCAAAGTGTTTTAGACTTAAGTGATAAAAGAGTTTATGACATTATGACTCCAAGAGTTGATATGGTTGGTATTGATATTGAAGATACTATCGAAGAAATAACACAAATATTCTTTGATAATCAATTTTCAAGAATCACAGTATATGAAGATAATCGTGATAACATAATTGGTGTATTACACGAAAGAGATTTATTTACTAAATTAATTAAAAAAGAAGATATTGATATAAGAAAAATAATGAAAGAACCAATGTATGTATCTGTTTCAATGAGAGTTGATACATTGATCGAATCACTTCAAAGAGAGAATTCACACCTAGCTGTTGTTAGTGATGAATATGGCGGAACAAGTGGTATCGTTACTATGGAAGACGCTTTGGAAGAGTTGGTTGGAGAAATATATGACGAACACGACGAAGTTGATGATGAATTCATTAAACAAATTAAAGATAGAAAATACGGTGTAAATGCTGAAATAGATATGGAAGACTTATTCGAAGAACTTGATTTAGGGAATCCACCAGAATCGCATTATTCTATACTAGGTGGTTGGCTTTATGATATGATTGAAGATATTCCTGAAGTTGATGAATCATATTCATATATTCAAGAAGTAGTTAACTATGATCATGATTCTGAAGAACCTAAAAAACTATTATTAAAATTTGTTATAAAAGATATAAAAGGTAGGCGTATTAATTATGTCCACCTAACAGTAGAAGAAATTACAAAAGACTAAAAAGAGGATTTTCCTCTTTTTATCACGTAATGGAGGTAAAAAAATGGAAAGATTACAAAAAATTATTGCCCATAGTGGATATACATCAAGAAGAAAAGCTGAAGAATTAATAGTAGCTGGTAAAGTTACAGTTAATGGTGTTGTTGTAAAAGAGTTAGGAACAAAAGTTAGAAGAAATGATGATATTATAGTAGAAGGTAATATTATATCTATGGAAGAAAAAGTGTATTATCTACTATATAAACCTGAAGGTTATATCAGTTCAACTGACGACGAAAAAGGTAGAAAAACAGTCGTTGATTTAGTGATAACTGACAAACGTATTTACCCTATCGGACGTCTTGACTATGATACTTCTGGTGTTTTGTTATTAACTAATGATGGTGATTTTGCAAATTTAATGACTAGTCCAAATCATCATGTTGAAAAAGAGTATCGAGTTAAATTAAAAGGTTTCTTAAGAAAAGAAGAATCTACATTACTTTGTCGTGGGATTAGAATTGATAACTATAAAACTAAAAAAGCAAAAATAAAAGATGTTGTATACAACAAAGAGTCTGAAACTACACTTGCTACAATCATTATTACTGAAGGTAAATATCATCAAGTAAAATTAATGTTTGATGCAGTTAATCACCCAGTATTAAGACTTAAAAGAGTAAGGTTTGGGGTTTTGAATTTAGATAACATGAGAATTGGTGACTATCGACTTCTAAAACCATTTGAACTAAAACAACTTAAAGAATTAGCTGAATAACACTTTATGAAAATGAAGTGTTTTTAATGCGAATTATCTTTATTACTAATATATTCAAATAATATTATGATATTATAGTGTTTTTTGTTATAATATTAAATGATGTAAAAGAGGTGAAACTATGAATTATATCCAAATAGCAATAGATGGTCCTGCGGGTGCAGGGAAAAGTACTATTGCTAAATTAATTGCGGAACATTTGAATTATATATACATAGACAGTGGTGCTATGTACAGGGCAATTACGTTGAAAGCAATCAATTTAGGTATTGATTTGGAAGATGAAGGAAAGTATGAGTTTGTTAAGGATACTGAATTTAGATTTTTAAATGGTACATTATTTATGGATGGACATGACGTTTCACACGATATTAGAGAAAACGATGTTTCAAATAATGTTTCATTAGTTTCATCATTCTTATTTGTTAGAGAAGAGTTAGTTAGTTCACAACAAATTCTAGCTAAAAATCATAACGTAGTAATGGATGGTAGAGATATTGGATATAAAGTTTTACCTGATGCCAAATATAAGTTTTATTTAACAGCTTCTATAAAGAAGCGGGCAGAAAGAAGAAATATAGATAATATCGAAAGAAATATTAAAAGTGATTTAAAGATTATTGAAAAAGAAATTGAAAGACGAGACTTCCTTGATTCTAGTAGGAAGTATAGTCCTTTAAAAGCTGCGGATGACGCAGTTATAATAGACACTTCAGATCTTGCAATAGATCAAGTTGTTAAACTAATTACTGATAAAATAATGGAGGACGAGAAAAATGGATTTTAAAATGAAAAAAGTTAAAGTGGGAATGATCGTAGAAGGTAAAGCTATCGTCGTAACTGATGAATCAGTTTATTTAGACTTAGAGACTTTTGCAGAAGGTGTTATCCACAA
>JAFLJX010000186.1 GCA_022712785.1 Mycoplasmatota bacterium
TGTGCTCCATCAATTTGTGCCATTCCCGCATAAGCCATTATCATTTTACTCTCCGCAGAGTCGACTATACTTCTAACTGCATTTATATTTCGATAAAGGATGTTGTATTGTGGGTCTTGATGAGCACCACTAACTCCCTCTTCTGTAAATAAAACAGCTATTTCTGGGCCAGCGACTCCTGATACATAAGAGTGGTAATTAATTGGTCTCCCTACCTCTTCTTCAATAATATCAAGTGCTCTACGCTGTGCTCTAAGTTGTTTTCTTGTTATAGGGATTCCCCCAATACCTTGAGGTGTCCCCTCTAAAAGTCCATCAAAGTGTGATTGTCCTGCAGTTCTAATAACCATTATATGATCAGCACCATGATACGCTGCCATTCTCATTCTTCTTATGTCATCTTCAAATCTACCTGAAGCAATTTCTGTAGTAATTACAGCATCAGGTTGAGGATCGATATTTCCAATATTTCTAGCACTTGGCAATGCTACAAAGTTTTTTAATCCAGGACTAACTTGCTCATATTGGAAGTCTCCTATTTTTTGCGGAGAAACTTTTCTCCATAACCATCCACGGCGAACTGGATGATAATTTTCTAGTCCATCTAGAATTTTATGAACATCTAATTTTTCATTTGGTTTTATATTATACATGGATTTTAAAGTGCTCCATTAAATATTCAATTTCATCGCCATTTACAATTAATTTACCTGCTTTTTCAATACTAATGTTTTTATTTTTTGTCAATATATATACTGAGTGACCAGCACCTTTACTTAATAAACTATTTTCATCTAAAATGTCCACAATTGCTTTTGCATCTATACTTGAAAATCCCATTCTTAAAAGAACACTTCTCTCAATAGATTTTGATGTGTTTTTATATGATAAATCTAGCAAAGGTTCCACTATTTTTTCAGATAATTCTAAAAAATATGTTCTTAATTCTGAATCACTTAGTTTTTTTAGATGTTCTCTTCTAACTAAGTAATCATCTTTTCTTTCTTCCATGATTACCTCCTATTATATTAATTCTTTTACTTTATTAATTTCTACTCCAAGCTCTTCACTTAAAAATTTATAATCGTTTTTTGTTAGGTTAAAATCTTTAAATCTCTTTAAATATGTTTTCCTTAATCCATCTACACTTATTTCTTCATGTTTTAAGTAACTTCCATCAATCGGAAACACAATGTTTTTACCTGGATTTTCATCCAAAGGATTACCAAATTCAATTTCTACCCTGTTTCTTTTTGCAAATGCAATTTGTGGAAGAAGATGTTTTCCTGCACCTGTGTATTCTGTCTCTTGAACTACTATGATTTCATCTTCTTTCATCTCTTGAGAGATACTAAATGCAGCTGCTAAGCTTATGTTCCCAGTTGGGCCTCTTTCCATGCCTTCAAGCAATGCAAGTGCTTGAGTCATAAAGAATACACTACCCTGGTTTAACATTACATATCTGTCCATGTATCTTAGCGGTCTTGCTGCACTTCTTGGTACATCTGATCTATCTGGATAAGTAGCAAATGGAATTCCAAAGCCTGTATGTCCTGTTGTAAATGATTTTTTATTAAAATCTATATCTGAAGCCATATGTAAACCATACAAATTTACACTAGCTGCAATAATTTTTGTTTCAGTTGCGCCAAAATCTCTCAACCCTCTTGCTGTACCGGTTAAATTCCCTCCTCCGGCATTAGTTATAACTACTGCCTCAGGAAACTTACCTACTTTCTCGTATATTTCAGATGCAATCTCTCTTCCCAATGTTTCTATGCCCATAATTCCATATGGTGAATATAGAGATGCGTTAAAATACTCTGTTTCTTCTAACAATTTAAGAAACATGTAAAAAAGCTCCGGCCCAACAGATAGTTGAATAACTTCTGCACCAAACGCCTCGCATTTTCTTGCTTTCTCAGCTATTTCTGGTTGACTTATATTCATCGAATCAAATGTTTCTTGCACGATTATACACTTTAATCCAGCTTTCGCAGCAAGAGCAGCTACTGCTGCTCCGTAGTTTCCACTCGTAGCCGCTATAACACCTTTATATCCTTGTTCTTTAGCTTTATCCACTGCAAGAACAGCTCTTCTAGCTTTAAATGACCCACTAATATTTGCTGCTTCATCTTTTAAGAATATTCTCGCTCCATACCCTTTTTTAGCATATTTTCTAGCATATTTCGTTAGATTTTTTAGTTCTACTAAAGGGGTACTACCCACCATATTTTCATTCTGTATTTTCTTTATTTTCTCAATATCGTATCCATGACTATTCATCATCAACTCATAATTAAAACCAATACCATCTTGTTCGTAGTTATTGTAATCTATTCCTACAGATTTTTTCATAATTTCGTTACGTCTATCCATAACTGCACTATATGTATTATTCATTGTTATCACCATAGACGTCACTCAAAATTATATTTGTCACTTTCAATAACTCAGGAACAAAGTCTCCATAGTTGTGTTTATATGGAGGTTCAACTTCTTTTAATATCCCAGATTCTGTTCTTCCAGTTATTGTCTTGATTGAAACCAAATCAAATAAATCTGCTTCTTTTAGAAGATATCCCTTAACCCACATTTTATAAGGAACTTGTTTGGTTTCTTTTGGTAAGTTATCTGATCTTTCATTTGGATTCAGTAGTATTTTTCTAATTCGAACATATGTTCCTTTATCAATCACTATTATCATCCTCTCTTGTAAACTTAGCACGTTTAATGCAACATCACTAATATAAATACTTACTAATGCATTTGTTGTATCACTAAATCATTCCTCATACTTTTTAGTCTTCTAGTAGGTCCCTCATATCACCAAGTATAGCTCTTGGAACAGGTAAATCAATCATTGTTTTAAGACCAGGACGTGCATTTAATACATGTGGAATCATATTAACACACATAGCAATCGTACCTATCCCTCCATCAATCTCCGGAGTGATAGCCATATGAATATTTGGCGTTCCAATTATGTTTATATAATCTCCTGTGTTAGTTCCTTCTAGTTCTGGTTCAATTTGTTGTGGATGTTTCATATCTATGAAAACTTTACCATTAACAAGACCTTGCCCAGTCATATTTACACCAGCAACGTTTCCTTTAAGAGCTTCTCCATATTTACTTTTTCTATCTACAGATGTTACTATAGGTGCCATTTGTTGATTGAATCCATCAAGTTTTACGCCAATTGCATCAGCGATCATTAATATACTTTCAGCAAAACCAACATGTCCAGCTAAAGTATCATTTTTTATTCCCTTATTGAATTTTTCTACAGTTATTCCTACTCCTTGTTCTTCCATTACAGCTGGACCAAAAGGACTAAGACTATTTACTCTATTTGCTTCTATATGCTTAACATCTGTCATAACTCCTGATAAAGCTACAACGAGTAAATCCATTATAAACCCTGGATTAATCCCTGTCCCAAGCACAGTAACCCCATTATCTTTAGCAATTTTGTTCAATTCACCGGCTAGAACTGGCTCTTGTGCTTTTGGATAAGCCATCTCTTCAGCAGTGCTAATAACGTTTATTCCTTTTCCCAAAATCATTTTCATTTTTGGAAATGCTTTACTTGTATATGAGTCTGTACATAGTAATACTACATCACAATTTTTACTATCTAATAAATCTTCAATTTTATCATTTACAAATACATCGTTGTGATTTCCTTTTTTACTATCTAATGCA
>JAFLJX010000187.1 GCA_022712785.1 Mycoplasmatota bacterium
TAAAGATGTTCTTCACAATCCCACCAAGCATCTTCCATTGCTCTATTCATTTGTGCTACTAATTTTCTATTCTTTGTTTTATTATATGTTACTTCTCCCATACCACTTATAT
The DNA here is from genome assembly GCA_022712785.1 of Mycoplasmatota bacterium. Classification (GTDB taxonomy): domain Bacteria; phylum Bacillota_I; class Bacilli_A; order Izemoplasmatales; family Izemoplasmataceae; genus JAFGXW01. Next base: position 113 of record JAFLJX010000187.1, read on the forward strand.
ACTTCATTATTAAATCATAATCATATCCTTCAAAAGTCATTGTCATAATAATTGCCTTTTGAAGCATTATTTTAGGATCTTTAAAATCTTTTTTCTTAACACCAAATAATACAATATTGAAGCGTGTTAAGTCATTCATAATAACTAGGAATTTTCTTCTATCAATAATGACATAATTTGCATGCCAAGCATACAAATCATCATCAGTGTTTTTTATAGTGACTTCAGGTTTTAAGAAATCTAGTAGTTTCTTTGTACACTGTATATGCATATAATCACATCCTCAGATTTATATTTAACGAAAAAAACATCTAAATAATAGAAAAATTTATTTTTTAAACACTGATACTAAGTTCGTTAATCCTTCTGTTAAAATTAATAAGGAACTAATCATTAAAAATACAATAATACATAATACTAAAAAGTTATTTAAACTAATTATTAAAAACAGGATACTCATGATTGTGACTATAATTAGATTGATTATTACAAAATAGAATTTATGAAGCATTGCTTCAAATAGAGAAATATTACGTTTATCCAGTTTCTCACTCTTCAACCTATCAGTATTTTCTCCATTTGAAGTAATCAATGATACAATCATTGAATAACTAAACCCAATTATAAGTGTTGATACTGTTAGTATTCCAACATAAAAAGATTGATAAGTATCAACAATAATTATTTTTTCTTTATTTGAAAAATAAAATAGAGTTACAATAGCTAATGGTATTATGAAATTTGTAATAACCGTGTTAATTTTCAGTGTTTTAAAGTACTTCCCCCATTGAATTAGAGACTCAAAATATATAATTTTTCTCACAGATTCTTCATCTCAATAAATATGTCACTACTTATAACGACACCACTTGAGTCTTTTGGAACATCTAGATATGCATGCTTAGCAAAATGCTCTGAATTTATCTTCATTGCATCAGAATCCTCATTATCAATATCCATAGTTATTTTTTCTACAATTCCATTACCACTTATAAATTTATCCAAATAGTATCTGATTGTATCTTTACTTATAGATTTACTGCGTTTTGCTTTATATACAAGCGAATAAGTATCTTTGACGCTTTGATCAGAATGAAATCGAGTAAACTCATCTAATTCGTGTGATTTGTCAATAGTTATATTCACATTTTTTATTCTAGTACATTTTTCAAATATTTTTATAAAGTCTTCAACCATAATAACAGAATGTTCTATTCTTCGCACATCATCGAGTTCATCATTTATTGTATCTAAGGCCTCATTAAGAAATCTTTTTAATATTGAAATTGACGATCCATTTTTTTTCTTCTCCACAACTATGTAGTCTTTAGTAATTAAAAAATGTGTTTTTTCTTTATCGCCTTGATCAGTAGTTCTAGTATTTGGCGTTTCAGTTTTTGTAATAACATCAATAACATCAGGTGTATATTGATAAGTGCAATTCTTTAGTATAACCTCAATATAGTTTGAATAAATTATAATACTATCAAATCCATACCATCTATACCTGAAACCATCGTTATATTCAAAGGTATTGATATTGTTTTTGATTTCCTTTAATAATTTTTTAGCCTGCTCAAAATCAAGTTGCACCTTTTCGTTATCATTATTATGATATTAAAGTTCTACAAACTCAACTCTTCTTCTTATATTACTCGATGCTAATTTAGTTGCCATTTTTTTTGTCCCCATTTCCCTTTTTTTATTTAATTATATCACGGAAGATATGAAAAGGACTATTTTTTTAGTTTTTTTTCATTACAGTTCACTGTTTTATACCATAATATCCTCAGACATTGAACCTATGTTATATTCATTTATTTGAGCTATTCATCTTCATCTTCATCTTCATCAAAATCAAAATCAAAATCAAAAATAGTTTCTTGATTACTAGATGTTCTTATATACTCGTAAAACTCTTTATCTTGTTTAAATTTAATTTCACATAAATAATTTTCTAAATCAGCTAGGTCTTTATACACCTTAAAGTCTATAGGATATAGTTGATTAGTACTATCACTATATTTAAATACTGTTACTATATAGTTAAAGAACTCCTGGTAGTAGCTTACTAGTAGCAACTCTCCTTCTTTACAACTCTTAAACTCTTTATCTAATCTCCCAATACTTTTCCCATTCATTAAATCTTTAGTAAACTCATCCAACATTAGTGCTTTAATGTATATTGGTGTATTGTCATTAAATAATCTTTCTTCATTTATTGTTTCATCTATCATTCATTATCACTCCCAGTCTTCTTGTTTTTCATTAATTCTTCGTTCCATTAAATCAAGTTCATCTTTTTTATCATTATACTTTCTGCCAAACTTTGTAATTAGTAAATACTTAGCACTACTTAGATCAGGTGGATAATATTTAGTATTTTTAACTATCTTCCTTTTTTGTTTAGAACCAATATTTTCTATAAGTGTTTGTGTATCTTCATGTTCAAAGCCAATAGCCTTTTGATAGATTGCACTTACAAGTGTATCTTTCATATCGCTTTGTCCTTTAGAAAAGGCTCTAGCGAACTCTACATGTCTATTTTTTAGTTTCTGCAATGTCTTTTCAGATATTCCAATAACTCTAGCAATCTTTGCTTGAGTTATATTTTTAGCAGATAACTCTTCAATAGTCTTTAATTTTTCTTTTAATAACCCTTGTTTTTCCCATCTTTCAAACGTATCTAATGCTTTACCAATAATATCACTCCTATGAAGGGGTAAGTTGCTCACCTCTTCCTTACCCCTTTATTGTAATACTTCTTAAATCATCTGCATAGACAGCTAGTGTAGACGTTTTGTAAATATCAGGTGTATCTACAAATATTATGCATATGACTATTTTTATATTCTCATTGATTTCAAATGTATTGTTCATACGACCGTTAACATAGATTATCGGATATAAAGAGAAGTAAAAAACGACTAAAATGAATTTAGTCGCCGTATTCTAGTTATATTATTGTTCCTACCTTATCTATATCTATATAATTTGTTATGAATTCTATCGAATCAAATGCAGCATCATAACCAAAATGGTTTAATTTCTGGCTATCAAAATCTTTTATCTTTTGTAGTTGCGATTTTAATGTTTGAATACTTGAAGAGTTAAATAGATCAAAATACTTAGATGCTAACCTTTTTGATTCTAAAGCCATAGCTATTTTCTTTATCTTAGATTGTCTATACTGTGAATAAACATAAGTTACAGCAAACCATGGATGGTTATTTTTTGTTTCGCATAGAATCGTTAAACTAGTCAATAATACGTCTGCATCAACAAACTCTTCTTTATTTACAACAGGTTCGTACAAATTATTAATCCATGCATGTGCTTTTCCACTGTAGTAGTTTTTTTGATCTTTATTATCTAGAAAATTCTTAATTACGATGTCAA
>JAFLJX010000188.1 GCA_022712785.1 Mycoplasmatota bacterium
CGTCAGCTCCTGCACATCCGGCTAAAGTAACCATGAATAATGCAAAAACAAATAATAATAATATTTTTTTCGATTTCATTTCAATTTGTTGAGTGCTATAGTTTTGCACCCAATTCCTCCTCTTTCTAATTTTTTTGATAACTTTTTTTCTTATTTTTTCACTTGAAACTAAGTGACATTGCCAAAATGTAAATTTAATAATTATAAGATTCATTTTTGTTGATTTGTTCGATAATTATAATTGCAACTGTCTGAAATGATTTCCTTGAAAACTAAATAATACTTCCTTTCCTTTTCAAACCTTCGCATACATATAGCCAATGTTAACACTATTATACAATAATAAAAAACAATTTTCAAGACTTTATTTCCCTTAATAAGGTAAAGAATAACATATCGTTTTACTCTACAATAAAATAAATCTGTGAATTATTTTTTTAATAGTTAACTTGTATAATGTGAAATGCATTTAATAAAGTAGTAAAACTTGCCTATAATATAATAAGGATACCGATTTTTTATAAGCAATCTCGCTCACAAATATTGTATCTGGCGGTATGAAAAAGCTAATAGGATTTTGATAATCAATCACTTTTTGTTAAATCAAGTTTTGCTTAGACCAATTCAACCGAAGTGTGATTATCTACATCACTAGTATGTTTTTTGACCTCATACTTTCTTTCTCCACTCCTTTCAACGCAAATAAACTTTACTAATTTAAATTATATCATTGTTTCTATAAAAGACAAGAATATTTACACAAATTTATTTAAAAAATGTTTTAATATGGGTCGTGAGATAGTTTTTGAATATGATTAGAGTTTATAAAACTGGTCAATGTACGAAGTAATACGTTCTTATTAGGAAATATTACAATGAAGGCAAGCTTTTCTTTCCATCACAATCTTTTTATTTATTCTGGTATTACCTAAACATAATTGGTTTTTATATCTTTTGTTTGCTGTTACTCAAAAAAATATAAATATTCGATAAAATTGACTTCACAAATCTTTCTAAATACTGCTTCATTTGATGAATATTTCTAGAAAATAAAAAAATAAAGCATAATAACTCCATATATTTCACATAAAAAATATAACAATTATTTTTATTTATCTCATATTTTAAGTATATAATTATATATTGGATTTTGGATTCGACATTTATTATAAAAAAATAACTATACATATTTGAAGAATCATTTATGTGTATATCACTTCACTATTAATTAGAACTATTATAAAATATGATAAGGTAGTAAATTGAAGGGAGTTATATATATGAAAATAACATTTGGAGGAAATCCATTAACAGTATTAGGAGATCAAGTAAAAGTCGGTGATAAAGCAAAGAGTTTTTCTTTATTGAAAAACGATCTATCTGAATCAACTTTGGAAGACTATAAAGGTAAAATAAAAGTACTAAACATTGTTCCATCTTTGGATACAGGCGTTTGTGACGCACAAACGAGAAAATTTAATAAGGACCTAAATGAAAGAGATGATGTAGTTGTTGTTACTATTAGTAATGATTTACCATTTGCTCAAGCTAGATGGTGTGGTAATGCAGGTTTAGATACCGCAGTTACACTAAGTGCGCATAAAGACGAAGTATTTGGAAACGATTATGGTGTTTTGATAAAAGAATTACGTCTATTATCAAGATCTGTAATAGTATTAGATAAAAACGATATAATTACTTATGTAGAATACGTAAGTGAAGGTACAGATCATCCAAATTATGAAACAGCTTTAGCGCATTTAAAAGTATAATGTTTGTTCAAAATTAAAAGACCGAAGGTCTTTTTTTTCATGTGACTAATTTTCCATGTTGTATATCGATTCAAAATCAAACAATTTTCTCAAAGTTATTTCCCATATATATAACGAAGCAATTGTATTGAATGGGCTAAACAATTTTTCATACATATCAAATTCTAATTTCGTTAACTCATGATCTAAATCATATAGCCACTCTATTCCTCTTCTTATTGCTAAATCTCCATAACTAATAATATCTTTCCTATATAAAGAGAATGTTAGGAACATTTGAGCTGTCCAATTACCAATTCCTTTAATATTCTTAAGTTCAATCATAATTTCATCATTACCCATGTTTTCAAAATCTAAATTTATTTCATTATTTTTGAAAGCCATAGCTATATTTTTAATATAATTTACTTTTGATTTAGATAGCCCACATTTTCTCATATCCTCATCACTTATTAACAATACATTGTCAACATTAATATCTATAACCAACCTAACCAAACTATTCCAAATAGTGGTCGCAGCCTTGAATGATATAGCTTGAAATACAACACTGTTTATTAATGCTGTAAAGTGGTCTGGGATATAGTAATTATCAACATCTCCAACAATTTCAATTAACTTGCCAAAAGTGAAATCTTTAGACGATAAATAAGTTTTTTGCTCTTCTGTTATCAAAAATTTCTTATATATGTTTTTATCCATTAAAACAACTCCTAATTTTACTATCTTAAATCTATTATACCATTCAATAACACCCAAAAACCAATAAAAAAGATGTTAAATTCTTAACATCTTTTTTAATATTTAAACTGGTTCAGGAATCAAATGACATGAAGGAGTTTTGAAAAATGATTTTATCTTATAATACAAGAATAGAAAGGGGAAGATTGTCATTGTTATTAAAGGGATTCCCAACTCATTTAATAGCCTACTTTTTTTGACTCTTTTAAACATTAACCTATCTTTAATTAATCCCATTGAGATGCCCATCGAATTAGTTAGAGTTATCATACCCAAAATAGCACATATAATTTTAGCTTTTTCTCTTCCATATTCTTCAATCAATCTATTTACCATCTGTTTTTCAGGTAACTCATGACTTGTTGCATAATATTCAGCAAATAACACCCCTACC
>JAFLJX010000189.1 GCA_022712785.1 Mycoplasmatota bacterium
TACTTTGCATGAAAGATGACATAGCTAGATTTACGCTTTCTTCACTAGATATATCGCAGATATGAGCGAATAATGAATTATTGTTTAATTCTTTTTCTGCATTTTTTAATTCTTGTTCATTAATATCAAATATTCCTACATAATAACCTAAATCTAAATACTTTCTTGCTGCTGCAAGCCCTATTCCTTGGGCTCCTCCTGAAATCCAAACTGTTTTTTTATTCATGTGTTCCTCCTTTTGACCTTTGGTCCATTTTTAATTATCTATCTAAATCTGTATTAAATAGTTCCATTTATAACTATTTATCACTATGACTTTTAAACAATATGTATAACTGTTTTCTCTAACTAATGATACGTGACCACCACTATGCAACATAAGTATTATCATTACATATTTTTAAATATATAAATCATTTCTATTAATTCAAACGTAGTATAACACTATAAAAATTAAATTCAAGTTATTTAATAAAATTATGATTAAGGACTTTTCTATTTCATATTAAAGGTAATATAAAATAGAAATAAGAGTTATAAATCGCTTGGTTAAAAGTAAAACTAATATATAAATTTATTTCAATAGGTATACATAGACCTTGTATTTCTGGCTGTACTTTCTTCATAATAAATAAAAACAAATTAATAACCAAAGTTATTAATTTGTTTTTATTTAAAAGTTCAAGAAAACTCCAACTTCAAGTATATTGAAAATGTGATAATTGGGGGAGGATTCACTTACTTGTTGTTGTCAAATCCTTGTTTAATCATTACTGGTAGTACATTTGGAAAGTATACTTTTTTATATACGCTACTTGTACGAGAACTCCAATTACCTTCTTGGCTTCTGCCAATGGTTTTTAGGTAACTACTCATTAGTACGTCGTAATTATCAATATCTGATTCAAGATTTTCTTTATGATATGATTCATCATGTCTGAATGTATTTAGAGGTAATCTAGGTTTTTTATCTGAAGGACTATTTGGATAGCCTATTGATAACCCGGCAACTGGGAAGGTCATTTCAGGTAGTTTTAGTAAATCAATCATTGCTTGAGGGTCACGTCTAATACCACCAATTGGGACAATTCCTAAACCTAGTGATTCTGCGGCAATAATTGCGGCACCCATACTTAATCCAACATCAACAGCACCAACTAAGGTACTTTCTATGCTTTCATGAATCTTTTGAGTTACACCATTCTTAATTGCAGCAAGATTTGTTTTAAAAAAATCTGTGATAAATAGTAAAAATACAGGTGCTTTAGCAATCCATGGCTGTCCACCTGCATGTTCAGCTATAAGAGTTTTTGTTTTTTTATCTTGTATTACTACAATTGATAATTGTTGTCCGTTTATTGAACTTGGCATTGATTGAGCTGCAATAATAATTTCATTTAAAATTGCTTCATCAATTTTCTTAGATTTATAATCTCTAATTGATCTGTGATTTTTTATCGTTTCAATAGTTTTATTCATATTTATTTCTCCTCGTATAATAAGTGTATAATTAACTTCTTTATAATATCATTTTTTACTTTATCACTCTATAAATACGCATAACATCCAATATTTTAAAAATATAAGACCGAAAAAAACGGCATATTCTCTTTCATTAGTTCTAAAACTGATATATCTATCCTACTCCACTAAACCTATTGAGACAGCAAGATTATAAGATCCATCATTTTTTTCATCATAACATCTTCTGGTCTTTCTGCTCTATCATCTTTATCTAAACAAAAACACATCCATTTTAAATAATTAGGATGTGTTTTCTTTAGTTATACAGTTCTTCTCTTTTATTGGAAATGTCTAACATTGTTTGCTTCAAGTAATTTACTTAAAGTTTCTTCAGGGTTCTTAACTTTACTTGCGAAGATCATAGCAGCGATAATATAAGGCTTGTATGAAGCTTCTTTGTAAGTAGCAACTCTATATTTTTCAAATACTGAAGCTGAAACCTCACCATGTTCACAAGATACATCAGTGATGTCTGCTGGTAAACAGTGCATGTATAAAGCTTTACCTTCTTTAGTTAAAGCCATTTTATCATCTGTACATTCCCAATCCATATGTTTTCCATTTTGAGCTAGTAAATCTTGTTCTAGTGATTTAATACCGTCAAAATCTCTATTTCCATAAAGTTCAGTTCTTGCTTCCATTGCTTTGAATGGAGCCCAAGATTTTGGATATACTATATCAGCATCTTTAAATGCTTCTTCCATTGAATTAGTTTTAGTAAACGATCCTCCAGATTTTAAAGCATTTTCTTTTGCTACATTTTCTACTTCTTCCATTACTTCGTAACCTTTAGGGTGAGCAAGTACAACATCCATTCCAAATCTTGTCATTAACCCAATAATACCTTGAGGTACTGATAGTGGTTTTCCGTAAGATGGAGAATAAGCCCAAGTCATAGCAATTTTTTTACCCTTAAGATTTTCAATTCCACCAAATTCTTCAATTAAATGAGCCATATCACTCATTGATTGAGTTGGGTGATCGATATCACATTGTAAATTTACTAATGTTGACCTTTGTTCTAAAACACCATCAATATTTCCTTCTTTAACACTTTTTGAAACTTCTCTCATGTATGTGTTACCTTTACCGATATACATATCGTCACGTATACCAATAACATCAGCCATGAATGATATCATGTTTGCAGTTTCTCTTACAGTTTCACCGTGTGCAACTTGTGATTTACCTTCATCTAAATCTTGAACTTCTAAGCCTAGTAAGTTACAAGCACTAGTGAATGAAAATCTAGTTCTAGTTGAATTATCTCTAAATAAAGATATTCCTAAGCCTGAATCAAAGATTTTACTTGAGATGTTTTCTTCTCTCATTTGTCTTAGGATTGAAGCTATTTTATAAACTGATTTTAATTCATCTTCAGTTTTCTCCCATGTTAATAAGAAATCATCGTTGAACATTTTAGAATGATCTAGTTTGCTTAAATCATTAATCATTGATTTTATATCTTTTTTCATTTTCAATTTTCTCCTTTGTTATTTTGTTTTTGAATATCTATTAAGCTTTTTTAACTGCATCATTGAATGAAATGATTAATTTATCAAGTTCTTTTATTTTTTTAGGAATACTTGTCCAATAATCATCGTCATCCCATTGTGCACAGATTTCTTCGTATGTTTTTCCTTGTTGTTCAACCCAAGTATAATATTTTAAGTTATGAACAGCTTTTCTTTCTCTATAGTTTAATTCTTTAAAGTATTCAGTATTAATTCCTTGGAGGTATTGATGATATACTCTGTATGCTTCTAATTCAGTGAATTCTCCTTGAATTTCATTCATTTCTGCTAATCTTGATTCGTACATATCCATAGAGTCAGTTAATACTGTAACGATTACATCGTCTTCTTTTAATTCAAAGTATTTAGCCATTTTAATTGCTGATGCGATGTTTCCACAACCAGAGATTCCAGCCCATTGTAATTTAGAAATTACTTCGTCAGATACACCTTTAGATTTTAATAATTTTAATCCTTCAGGTTCATTGAATAAACGAATCATATTCATTGGGATTTCGTCATCAATTGCTGCAACAGCGTCAGTGTTTTTAACGTTGTGTACCCAAGGGATGTGTTTATCTCCAATTCCTTCAATTCTATGTTCTCCAAATCCATTCATGTAAATAGTTGGACATTGAAGTGCTTCAGCTGCAATAACTTTTGATGTTGGGTAAATTGTTTTTAAATAATCCCCAGCAGCAAGTGTTCCACCTGAACCAGTACTTGATACATAACCTTTGTAATTTCCAGGAACTTTATTCAATACTTCTTCTATAAATGAACCAGTAATATCATAATGCCATAGGTAGTTACCAAACTCGTCGAATTGATTGAAAATCATTAAATCTTCTCCTGAGTTTCTTAGTTCCCAGCATTTGTCAAATATCTCTTTAACGTTTGATTCAGTACCAGGTGTCGCGATAGTTTCACCTGCAACCGTTTCTAACCATTCAAATCGTTCTCTAGACATACCTTCTGGTAATATAGCGATAGACTCACATGCTAATAACGTAGAAACATAAGCTCCACCTCTACAATAGTTCCCAGTTGAAGGCCAAACTGCTTTAGTAGTTGTTGGATCAAATTGTCCAGTTACTAGTCTTGGAGCTAAACATGAAATTGCAGCTCCAACTTTGTGTGAACCAGTTGGGAAGTATTTTCCACTAATTGCGACTATTTTTGCATCTACTCCTGTTAATTCTTTAGGTAATACAACGTAATTACCTTCTCCAAATAATCCACCTGTATCTTTCGGATCATTATGCCAGTTAGTACGGAATAGATTTAATGGGTTTAAATCAGTTAGACCTACAGTCTTAAGTGCTTCTTTAATTTCATTTGGAATTAAATCAGGGTTTTTCATTTGTGCATAAGTAGGAATAATAATTCCTCTTTCTTTTGCTCTTCTAATTGCGTTTGCTAACTTCTTTTCATTAATTGTTAAATCGATTAAATCATAATTACTCATTTGTTCTCCTCTTTCTTTCTTTTAGTATTTTCATTTTTTTAATAAATTATTTCATGTGATTATAAATTGTGTATTTCGATATTCCGAAAACTTCTGCAACTTTTTCTCCTGATTTTTTGATTAAAAAAGCTCCACATTCATCCAAAAATTTAATAGCAATAGACTTTTCTTTATAATTCATTTCGTCTACAGGTTTCCCAACTTTTTCAACTGACTGAAAAATCAATCGATCTAACATATCATTAACGTCAACTGGGAAAGTATCAAATTTTTCTTCTTCTTCATGAACTACAAGTTGATTTATTGCTTCTTGAGTTTTAATTAGGTGAGAAATATCAAAATTAATTGAAAGGATATATCTCAATGAATCATTTCCATTAAAAAAGAGAGAGCTACATTTAATGTATTTTTCTCCATCCCTTATGATGTAATTTAATTTATCCTCATGGTGAGCATCAGAATGGTTTATAGTATCTAACACTAACGCTGAAGCCCCGTCACCAAGTTCCCTATTCGATACATGTCCATTTTTAATATATGAAATTGTATTTTCAAGTTCATTATTAAGATCATGTATAACTACTTCGCAATTGTCACCAAAAGTTTTAGCTATTGCGTCACCCATACGAGTTAAAATATTAAACATTTCCTTCATATCTTTTTCTCCTTGTCTTTCTATATCTCATTATCTAATATTTTATATAAAATGTCAATTATTTTTGTATTTTATTTTGATTTTTACAATTTTTTTGTATTTAATTTATTTATTATCTGTTTTAGTTCATATTAAATCACTGTTTCTTTTGTTAGTTATATTAAGAGAAAGTTAAAAAAAATCTATTAGAACACCAGTGAATTACATAATTGAATTTATGATAATCATTTCCAAATTTTATCTAATATAAGTACATTAATCTTTTTAGTCGTACAAACAGAACCATCAATATGGATTACTCCATCTCTATACAAAATGTCAAACTATTCTAAATATAGAGAAGGTTCTTTTAAATAGGTTTTGTAATCTTCTGGTTCTCTTATGGTTATATTTTGCATATGTCCACATACAATAATCTTTCCTTTAATACCCTTGAGCTTAAATTGCTTATTCCATGTGAAGTTTCTAACTGTATCGTCTTTCCAGTTATCAAGTGAACCATCAATCCCACCATGAACAAAGATATAGTCACCAAGTTCAAGAAAATATCTATTTGTTGATAACAAGTTTCGTATGTGAGGATACTTCTTATTCATTACTTTACTATCATCTTTAAATTGTGAATCTACAGTAATCTCTTTATCAAGAAGCTGTGACAAAGTGAATCCGTGACCGTTCCTTTCAATATCAAACCCAGTTCTAGAAAAGTCACCTTCAAAAAAGTTACGAAGAAATATATCGTGATTCCCCATAATAAGGGTTGCTTTATCTTTTGTGGAAAGTCCAGAAACAAACTCTAGTACCTCTAGGTTTTGAGGACCTCTGTCGGTCATATCTCCAATAACAATCAAATGATGATTGTCATCTTCCATATTCCATCCAGCCTCAAGTAAAGAATCAAGTAGAACATCAAAATATCCATGAATATCAGAAACACAAAAATACTTCATACAATCACCTCATAACTATTTCAATATATGTAAATTATATCATGATTTACATCTATATTAGAAAAACAAATATAATAAATGAAATGGAGATTTCCATTTCTTCATACTATTTTTGCTCTAATTGTTCTTCTATTATTTGTTGATAAGGTATATGAAGTTTATATCAAATTCAATCACAGCTCAAAAAAACAGCAAATCTATTTAGAAATAGATTTGCTGTAATTCACTTATTCGTTATAGTCCCGTGATAGTTTCTAATTCCTCTTTTGAAATTATATACTTCTTTACATCCCATTTTTGATAACATTCTACATGTACCATTACTTCTAGCACCTGTTTGGCACATTACTACAACAGGTTTGTCTAAATCAATTCGTTCTAACATTGAATGATTTCTAGAAAACTTATAGTAATCTATGTTTTTATTAAAACCAAATGCGTGTCCTGATTTGTACTCTTGCTTTGTACGTACATCAAGAAACTGATACTTGTTTTTTTCCTTCATCATAACCCTTAATTCTTCAGATGTTATGTCTTTGTAATCTTTACTAAATATCATACTTAATATCCCCATTATTTCACCTCGAAAATGATTGTATCATTATTTAGATGGTGTGTAAACTAATAAATTATTTCTTTATACATATGCTTTGTCTTCGACACAATACTTTGTATAAATACTTAATCTAAAATATGTTTACTTATAAACGTTACTTCGTTATATTTGTTTGCTATTTTTTCTAAATCTACATCTTCATTTTTAAGATATATATTGAAAAATCCTAATACAAAATCATTATCTATGTTGTGTAAAATTTCAGAATCAATTGGTCCCCAAAAACCTATATATCCAAAGACTTTTATTAAATATGGAAAATCTATAAAATTAGGGTGTTCTGTTCCTTTTATAGCTATCATATATGCATCATTTTCTAATTTATCATACACATATGAATTAATCATCTTATCCATATCACTATGAGTTTCACTTCCAATAAATAGATATGGAGTATTAATTGTATTTTCAGTATTGAAAAGTTCTCCATAAGGCCATCCATCGATGTTGATGCATGCTTTAATACGGATATCAGATACACATACTTCTTGTGTAGTTGCTCCTCCTAAAGAATAACCTATCATACCTATGTTTGATAAATCTAACTTCGAATTCATGATAGGATATTCGCTGTTTATGGAATGCATCTCATTCAATAAAAATATTGCATCCGCTGTTCTAATACTAACCATCTCAGTCAATTGATTATCAAATGTCATTAATTGATTTATGATGTCTTTTTTAACATCTACATCTCCTGCCTCGGTGTAAGCATCTAGGAGAATTAATTCTTCTTTACTATTTGAATCATAACTCTCAAATAGATATTCAAAATCTGAAGGGATAAATTCACCATTAGGGAAAAGAGATCCAACTGATTCGTATGTATGGTTTATTCCAAACACAATGTACCCTTTACTCGCTAAAGATTCAAATAACATCGTATTATCTGTATTTAACCCATTAAAGCCATGAGAATAGATAATTACAGGGTATGACTCTTTATCTTCTGATACACGTGCATCTATATAACTATTGGTTTTAACTAAGGACAAATGAGAGAAAAAGAATGTCCCTAGACCTGCGTTTTTTGAGAAAGACTTGCCAATAATATTATCTTCATCCCAATATGTTTTAACTTTATCTTCTTTTTCTACATCAGCGGGGTACCAGACAGACACTAAAAATTCGCGAACGTCATTCTTATCCTCAGTAAATTTTTCTTCTCTAGAGTTATCTACTAATCTATAACTTGTTGTCCCCACATCATAGGGTCCACTAGGTTTAGGTAAATCATTTACTGGTAGTAAAGCGGGTATAGCTAATGTTAGCAAAAACATTAGACCTATCGATATCCTGGAAATAATTTCCCAACTCTTTTTAACTTCTTTAAACTCAAAAATTGGTTTATATAATATTGATATAGCACTTAATGTAGCTATAATAAGACTTAATCCATATATAGGAACCATTTGCCATCGATATCCATCAATTATTAAATTAAGTACAATTAATACAACTCCTACAAATGGAATTATTCTATATATTTTTCTTTCAATTAATTCATATATTTTCAATACAAAAAATGCAAACGTAACTAAAAAGACTGCTATTTCTAAAATACTCATATATTCCTCCTTATAATACTTTTGAAATGACTTTTCTCTGCAAAATTAACTTGCTTAGATTAACATTTTCTATCTAATGAGTCAAAGTATAAGATAATAATAATAATAATAATAATAATAATAATATCTCAATGTATTTGTTTTATTATATTCATGAAGAACTTTTTTTGATATGAATATCATTTTAATACTGTGATATAATAAATATTGATAAAGAAATGTTTGTATATGTACCAGGAGACATAAATAACTTAGTAAGGAGAATCAAATATGAATATACAGATTTTTGGAAGTAAAAAATGTTTTGACACAAAAAAAGCTGAAAGATATTTTAAGGAAAGACAAATCAAATATCAATTCATTAATATTTTAGATAAAGGTTTGAGCAAAGATGAATATCGATCTGTATCACAAGCTGTTGGTGGAATGGATAACTTAATAAATGACAAATCAAAAGATTTCTATCTACTCAGTCATTCATCAAAAGATCACAAAGAACTACTATTAATTGAAAACCCAAGCCTCTTTAAAACTCCAATTGTTAGAAATGGAAGGCAAGCTACTATTAGTTACCAGCCTGAAATATGGAAAAATTGGGATTAATAGTCTGTTCAATATTCTAATTGCTTTGTTTTAGCTTTTAGTTTTTTAAATTTTCTGGAATATTTAGTGCAATCTGCGAAGTCGGATTAAGTGAATACTCTAGAAAAAGAATTTAAGGTATTTGTTTTACTTCTTGTGCTGAATTTCAATCTGCTGGAATGTTTTTTTAAAGTACTCTTTCTTCAATGATAAAATCTATTTTTTCTGTTTAAATTAATCAATATATTTACTCTTTCTTTCCAGAAATTTCATTATTTTGGTAATCCTTCATAACGTACATTCCAATATCTGCATGATTTAATAGATCTTCTAAGTTGTTTCCGTCATTTGGATAAGTTGCCTTTCCAAAGCTTAAGAATACTTCAATTGATTTTTTCTCATGATCTATTTCGACTTTTATTCCTTGTTTGAGTAAATCAGAATAATTCTGTGAGATTTCATTTGAAGATTCCATCGTTATAATAACAAACTCATCTCCACCAATTCTAGCGATAATATCTTCTTTGTTCAATAATGCTTTTAAATGTTGTGCTGTTTCCTTCAATACTTTGTCCCCATTTATATGTCCATAGTCATCATTTATACTTTTAAACTGAAGTAGATCAAGATAATAGATGCTTAATCCATTATGTATTTTTGAATTTTTTTTAAATTTTTCTTCAGCATCTTTGAAAAATCCTCTACGGTTATTCACTTGTGTCAGTGAGTCGATAAATGAAGATTTCTCATGATTAAGTGATTGTTTTTTAACAACTTTTAATAACATCAATATTTCAATAATCATCCAAAACGCTAAAAAAACACCAGCAATTATGAATTCATCAAGATTTATGTTCTCATGTTTTTCTACAAATTCATTTAAGTGTTCATATATATCAAGAATCGATGATAGTACATAAAATATAAGAGTTACTAGAACAATCCTTACTACCATATACTTGTGTGGTTGAATAGTTTTACTATGTCTAAAGTTTTTAGTGTTTATCTGGATATCATTTTTCGAGATTATACTAACTTCATCTGAGTTTTTGTCAATCTCGTTACTATTATGATTTTCTTTTATTGACATAAACTGCCTCCCTCGTTTGTAATAAATATTCATCTAAACTTAATCAAATGATTTATATATTATATTATATCATTTTATCATTAAAATTTGTAGTCAAAGAGGCCTTTATTATAATATTTTCGTCAATACTACCACTATATATTATGTTCATATGACACAATAATTAGAAGCGTAAATATATCTACATATTTTAATTAATAAATAATATGAATTATCATGTTTTTTTATTATTAAGTTATATTAATACAAACTTAACATTGATGAGTTACAAGGTGGATAAGGTATATGAAAATATGTTTGGTTGACAATGATTCTACACAACTTAAATATTTTCAAAAATTAATTGGTAAATAGACTAATTTCTATTAGCTACCTCTATAACCCTTTTATGCGTGTTTTTGTAGTTTTTGGTTATTTCCTGTTATTCTATAAAATTACTAAAAAACTCCCATATAAGATCACTTGCATCAATTCCTGAGTCGACTACTTGGTATTGATCATTAACTCCAGGCCATGCATGTTGATACCCAATAATTTCATAATACCACACTAGAGTATTGTTACTTTCACTTGTATATTTATAAGACGTAGTCACATCACTTTCTACAGTAATTATTTCAGTAGTTAAATTGTTTCTATTTTTCCAAAAGTCTATAATCTCGGTCA
>JAFLJX010000190.1 GCA_022712785.1 Mycoplasmatota bacterium
ACGCTATATGTACATGAAGATGATCACTACACAGATGAAGTATTGAAAATCTTTAATTATAGAAAGAAGTGATTGGATGATTAGACAAAAAAGCTTTTCGAATAATGCACCTACACTTTACTTAGTAGCCACACCTATTGGTAATTTAGAAGATATGACATTTAGAGCTGTTAATATATTAAAAAGTGTAGATATAATTTACTGTGAAGACACAAGAGTATCAGGTAAACTATTAAATCATTTTGAAATATCAAAACCATTAAAAACATATCATGATTTTAATAAAGAAGTTAAATCAACTGACATCTTAAAACGCTTATCAAATAATGAAAACGTTGCTTTAATTAGTGATGCTGGATACCCACTTATTAGCGATCCTGGTTACTACGTTATAAGAGAAGCAATTAATGAAGGTTTTAATGTTGTTTCTATTCCTGGAGCTAATGCTTTGCTTAGTGGATTAGTTGTTTCTGGAATTGCACCTCATCCATTTACCTTTATAGGGTTTTTAGATCACAAAGAAGGTAAAAGAAAAAAACAATTATTGGAACTTATAGACCATAAAGAAACACTAGTATTTTATGAATCACCTCATAGAATTAGTAAGACAGTTACAAACATGTATGAAGTTTTTGGAGAAAGAGATTTAGTTATCGCAAGAGAATTAACTAAGAAGTTTGAAGAGATTTTAAGAGGTACTACAAAGTCTTTAAAAGATATAGTTGACTTAAAAGGCGAAATGGTTATAATTGTTGAGGGGAAACAGGAAGTAGAGTATAATCCTGTAATTTCAATATTAGAAGAAGTTAATCTGCTTATTGAAGAAGGTATGAGTTCTAAAGATGCTATTAAAGAAGTGGCTAAAAAAAGAGGAGTACCTAAAAATGATGTATACCAGGAATATCATAATTGATATTCATTATATAAATTAAGGAGTGATTTTATGAAAAAAACATTTTATATTACAACACCTATCTATTACCCAAGTGGGAAATTACATATCGGTAATTCATATACTACTGTCCTTTGTGATACAGTAAATAGATACAAAGGTCTAAGAGGATATGACACAAGATACCTAACAGGAATGGATGAACATGGACAAAAAGTTGAGACTGTGGCTAACGAACTAGGGAAAACACCTATTGAACACGTTAACGATATCGCAGACGATACAAAAAACATGTGGAAAACCCTTGATATAAAATATGATGATTTCATTCGTACTACTGAAAAAAGACATAAAACAGTTGTTAAAAAAGTATTTGAACAACTTCTTGAACAAGGAGATATTTACTTAGGTGAATACGAAGGATACTATTGTATGCCTTGTGAATCATTCTTCACTGAGACTCAATTAGAAGAAGGTAACACTTGTCCTGACTGTGGTCGTGAAACACAACTTGTTAAAGAAGAGTCATATTTTTTAAAGCTGTCTAAATATGAAGATAGATTACTTAAGTTTATTGAAGAAAATCCAGAATTTATAACTCCAGAAAAAAGAAAAAATGAGGTAGTTTCTTTTATTAAACAAGGACTATTTGATTTATCTGTTTCTAGGACTAGTTTTGATTGGGGAGTTAAAGTTGTATCAAACCCTGCTCATGTTGTATATGTATGGATTGATGCATTATCTAACTATATAAGCGCTCTTGGTTATGGATCAAGTGATGATTCATTATTTGAAAAATACTGGAAGGGTAACGAAGTAGTTCACGTTGTTGGGAAAGATATATTAAGATTCCATGCAATATACTGGCCAATCATGTTAATGGCTTTAGACATCCCAATTTCATTCAAATTATACGCACATGGGTGGTATATGATGAAAGACGGTAAGATGAGCAAATCAACTGGTAAAGTTGTTTATCCAGAACCACTAATTGAGAAATACGGATTAGATCCACTGCGTTATTTCTTATTAAAAGAATTACCATATTCAGGAGATGGTGTATTCACACCTGAAGATTTCATAGCTAGAATCAACTTTGATTTAGCTAATGATTTTGGTAATTTATTGAATAGAACTATTAATATGATTAATAAATACTTTGATTCAAAAGTATATAGACCAAAAAAGTCGTATTTTGATTTTGATAAACAATTAATTGATTTAGTTAGTGAAACAGTAGAGAATTATACAACTGATATGGATAAACTAAATGTATCTAAAGCAATTCATGATATTTGGACATTAATATCAAGAACTAATAAATATATTGATGAAACTAAACCTTGGGTTCTCGCAAAAGATGATTTATCTAAGAAAGAGTTAAATAGTATTCTTTATAACTTAGTAGAGTCATTAAGACACATTGGTATTTTACTAAGCCCAATCTTAATTAACTCAAGCAAACAGTTATTTGATCAATTAAACATACCTTTAGATCTTCAAACATGGGATAGCTTAAAATGGGGCGAAATAGTAAACATTGAAGTTACTGACAAACCTGCACCTATCTTCCCAAGACTTGATAAAAAGGTTGAAGAAGAATATATCCAAAACTTGCTAAGTATTAAAGAAGAAGAACAAGCTCCTGAAAACTTAATAGGAATCGAAGATTTCTTAAAAGTTGAACTTGTAGTTGGTGAAATACTAGAATCTAATCCACATCCAGATGCAGATAATTTACTTGTGTCTTTAATTAATACCGGTGATAAAGTAAGACAAATAGTATCAGGGATTTCTAAACACTATACAACCGAAGAATTAGTTGGTAAAAAAGTAATAGTTGTAAAAAACTTAAAACCAGCTAAGTTAAGAGGGGTAATGAGTGAAGGCATGATACTCGCAGGTAAAAATAAAAAGAATATAGAGGTATTGGAAGTTACAAAATTAAAAGTTGGAGATAAAGTTTCTTGAAAAAGTTTATAAAACATGAAATAAAAAAGGTAATCTTTATCGCAATCGGTTCATTAATTACATCTATTGGAATTTTATGGTTTTTAAATCCTGCGGGATTATATACTGGTGGACTTACAGGTGTTACACAGTTACTAATTAATATTGTTTATGATATTAGTGGAAACACACTAAATCTAGGACTATTTGTATTTATATTTAATGTTCCTGTACTTATATTTGGAATGTTTAAAATGAACAGGAAATTTGTGTATTACAGTATTTACTCAATAGTATTACAATCCTTATTCCTAGGATTAATTCCTGTATCAATAGTACTTCAAGATGATATACTATCCAATGCACTTGTTGGTGGAATATTAGTTGGAGTAGGAGTAGGTATGTCATTTAGAGTTGGTGGATCTGGAGGAGGATTTGATGTAATCTTCCAATACATTGCTTTTAAGAAAAACATACCAGTAGGTACTCAAAGCTTTTCAATAAATCTAATTATCATTGGTATTGCAGGAGCTATATTTAGTTGGCCAATCGCAGTATATACCATCATTCGTGTGTTAATTTCTAACTTAGTTATTGATAAGGTACATACATCATATAACTATATTAAGATAGAGGTAATTACTGAAAAAGGTGCAGAAATTGCGCAGTTATTAGTAGACAAAACTAAACACGGAATTACAGTTACAAAAGGTAAAGGGGCTTATTCTAAAAAGGATAAGGACATATTGCATACAATCATTTCATCATATGAACTTAACAAATTCGTAGTTATGATTAAAAAAATTGATGAGACAGCCTTTATATCAGTTTCAACAGTAAAAAAAGTCGTTGGGAATTTCACAAAAATCATAATAGATTAACAAATAAAAGTTGCTTATTATATTGACAAAGCAACATAAATACTATATTATATTATTCGGTACATTTTTAAAACTTTCATCCCACGCCCGACAATATAATATAAACTAATTGGAGGAACGTAAAATGAAAACATTTATGGCAAATGAACAAACTATCGAACGCAAGTGGTTTGTGGTTGATGCTCAAGGGCAAAGACTAGGTCGTTTATCAACTGAAGTAGCTACTATTTTAAGAGGTAAACATAAACCAACATTCACACCACACGTAGATTGTGGAGACAACGTTATCGTAATTAACGCGAAAAAAATCGAGTTAACTGGTAACAAATGGGACCAAAAGAAATATTACAGACATTCTCAATACCCAGGTGGTTTAAGTACTACCACTGCTAAAGTTATGAACGCTACTTTTCCTGAAAGAATTGTAGAGTTCGCTATTAAAGGAATGCTTCCTAAAGGAAAATTAGGTCGTCAAATGTACAAAAAATTATATGTGTATGCCGGAAACGATCATCCACATATCGCTCAAAAACCTCAGGTTTTAGAGCTGAAAGGTTAGGTGAATTTATATGGCTCAATAAGTAATGTACAGAGGTACAGGACGTAGAAAAAGCTCAGTTTCACGTGTTATTTTAAGACCTGGAACTGGTAAATTTGTTATTAACGGTAGAAGATTTGATGATTACATTCCATCAGCTGCAACTAGACTTGATGTAGAACAACCTTTAAAATTTACAGACACTATGAAATCTTTTGATATCACAGTTACTGTTTATGGTGGAGGAATTACTGGACAAGGTGGGGCG
>JAFLJX010000191.1 GCA_022712785.1 Mycoplasmatota bacterium
GGTGCACCAAGCATATATTACGGAGGGGAAGTTGGATTATCAGGAAAACATGATCCAGATAATAGAAGATGTATGATTTGGGATGAAGACTCACAAAATATAGACTTACTTAATCATATAAAAATCTTAATAAAACTGAGAAATCAGCACAGTGCATTCAAATCGACAGAATTTGAATGGATAGATGTTAACGATGAACTTGAATATATAATATATAAAAAAGAAGATTTAATTTTCATTATTAATAATTCAAATACTTCTAGAATAATAAATTTACCAAAAGTACTTCAGAATACTAAATTTATAAATATTTATGATAACAATGTGATAAATTTAAAAAACGAATTGAAATTAAATGATTATGATTTCTATATACTAAAAAAATAGTGCACATTTTGCACTATTTTTTTAGTATATATTATCAATTAATAGATTTGTTTGAGATTCTTTAAAAACAAAAGTGATCTCCTTATTCTTTTCAATATTTAAAACTAAATATGAAGGTGAATGATTTGATCTTGGACTAATTATACTTCCTGGATTCAAGTAGTGCACTCCGTTAATTCTATCAATAAACGGAATATGTGTGTGACCAAACAGAACTACATCTACCCCTGTTTTATCTGCTTTTTCTACTAATTCTCGAATGTCTCTACGAACTCCATACTTATGTCCATGTGTTATGAATAGTTTCTTACCTTCAATTTCTAAGATAGTCTCATATCCTAATCCACCATCAAGTGGATAATTACCTTTGACTGCTATAATATTTAAATCAAGAAGATACTTATGTCTTAATTCACTATCACCAAGTGAAATTACATGTCTAGCATCAGGGTTATAGTCTAAAACCTTTTTTATGGTTCTTTTACTTCCATGTGCATCACTAAATACAACTACTTTCATAATTACACCTTCTTCTAAAACATTATATCAAATATATATCAATATATTAAGAACATTACGAAAATAAAAAGTAAAGAACAGAGTTCTTCACTTAATGTTGTTTAATAATTAGATTTTTTCTTTTCATAATAAGCTTGAGGATGTTTACATACAGGACACATTCCTGGAGCTTTTTTACCAATATGTATATGCCCACAATTACGGCAAAACCAAACTACTTCTTCACCAGATTCAAATACTAAATCTTCTTTTAAGTTTTCAGCTAGTTTACGGTATCTTTCTTCATGATCTTTTTCAATCTTAGCTATCATTCTCCATGAAGCAGCGATTCTTGGAAATCCTTCTTCATCAGCAATTCTTGCGAATTCAGGATAAAGTTCTGTCCATTCTTCGTTTTCTCCGTCAGCTGATGCTAATAAGTTTTCAGAAGTAGTACCCTCTATTCCAGCAGGATAAGCTGCAGTTATTTCAACGGCCCCTCCTTCTAGATATCTAAAGAAGACTTTAGCATGTTCAACTTCATTAGCTGCTGTTTCAGCGAATAATGCTGAGATTTGTTCGTAACCCTCTTTTTTTGCTATTTTAGCAAACATTGTGTAACGAGCTTTTGCTTGTGACTCTCCAGCAAATGATTTTAATAAGTTTTTTTCTGTTTCTGTTCCTTTAATTGACATAGTTACCTCCTTCTTTCTTAATTTATTATAACATAGTTTTTTTTATTTTAAATATTTAATTAACTGTTTTAAACATAGGGATCTATGACTAATTTTATTCTTTTCTTCTAATGATAATTCAGCTAAATTTTTATTTAAACTTGTAACATAAAAGATTGGATCATATCCAAATCCATTATTTCCAATATATTCTCTACTAATTTCTCCATATAAGTAATCTTCTACAAAAATTGGATCTTTATCTATATAATAAACACACATAGATGTTACAAACCTAGCTTTTCTATCTTCTATATATTCTAGGTTTTTTAAAAGTAGTTCATTGTTGTCCATATAGTCTTTATTTTCTCCCGCATATCTAGCTGAATGTATGCCAGGGTCATTATTTAATGAAAACACTTCTAATCCTGAGTCATCTGCAATAACTGTTTTATTCAGATGCAAAGCTAATGTTTTGGCTTTAATTAATGCATTTTCTTTAAACGAATCACCATCTTCAATAATTTCAGGGAAATAATCAAAATCAAATAATGATAAGACTTTATATCCCAAGGGAATTAATATATTAGATATTTCAATTATCTTATGTTTGTTTTTTGAAGCTATAACTATTTCTTTCATATAATCACCTCGTATTATTATAAAAATAAAATAAGCCTTGTGGGCTTATTTTATTAACCATAAATTAAATTTAGCTAAATCTGTATTTTTACCAATTAGTAATAATTGATCTGTTAAGTTGATTACATCTTCCGCAGTTGGAATAATGATATCACCATTTCTTCTAATAGCTACAACATTTATTTTGAATTTATTTCTTACATCAAGATTGATAATTGTTGAGTCTGCAATTTTTTTAGTTGCGTTTACAACAATAAAACTATGACTTTCGTTTAAGTCAATATAGTCTAGTACGTTATCAGAAATAATTTTACTAGCAAGTCTTTTACCTGACTGTTGTTCTGGTTGTATAATTTCGTCAGCACCTAGTTTTGAAACAACCTTTGCATGATCATCATTTTGAACTTTTACAGTTACATATTCTACGCCTAACTCTTTAAGAATTAACGTTGTTAAAATACTACTTTGTAGTTCTTTCCCAATAGCTACTACTACATGATCAATGCTAGAAATACCAACTTCTTTTAATGCATTGATATCGGTTGTATCTAAAGTAACAGCATATGTTGCAATTTTACTCATTTTTGCTATTCTTTCAGGATCTTTATCAATTACTAATACATCAGCATTCTTTTTTATTAACTCTTTAACAACACTTTGTCCAAAGCGCCCCATTCCAATAACAGCGAACGATTTCTTAGCCATATTTTTCACCTTCTATAAACGAATTTAGCCAATAAATTACTAATAATCTCTTGGCTTTATATATAATACCAAATAATGTAGTCCAATGTCAAATATTTATAGTGATTTATCAATATAAAACATATACTTTTATGATATAATAATTCTTGAGGTGATTAATATGACAGCAAAAACCAAACAAGGTTTAAGTATTGTTGTAGTTTATATAGCGGTGTGGTTCGCAGTTGTAATTTTACAAGTTGTACTTAGCTTACCTTACATTAATTCTGAAGGTATCATTGTAATGAGTGAAGCCCAAGAATATAGATTTATAAGTATAACAAATTTAGCTCTTTATTCTAGCTTATTCTTAATATTTTTTATTATTTTAAGATCATATTTAAAAGAACAATATATCTATTCGAAGAATAATATACATGAATTCATAAAAATAATTCTTTTAGGACTAGCTGGCTTATTTTTAGCAGTATTTGTGACATCTACAATAATGAGTTTTTTAGGAGTTACTGAAAACAGTAATAATCAAGAAGCTCTAAATGGTCTTCTTAACGCAGCTACATTCGATAAAATAGCTTTAGTTATATTTACTGTATTATTTGCTCCGTTTGTAGAAGAAATTGTATTTAGAAGAGCAATATTTGGTTTCTTGGAAAAAACAAGTATCCCATTAGCAATCATAGTAAGTGGGTTATCATTTGGTCTAATTCATGTTTTATCAGGAGATTATATCCAGTTAATTATTTACGGAAGTTTAGGTTTAGCTCTCGCTTACACCTACTATCGTTCAAATAAGAACATATGGACAGTTATCGTAATACACACTATATACAACCTTGTAGTAACAATTATAATGTTTGCATTTTAAAAGGAATGATTAATTCATTCCTTTTTTTAATTGCTCTAAAACTTTCTTTAACCGATTATGTTTAGCATATTCTAATACTGTGTATTCTGCATACTTCTTAGTGTAATCTACTTTTCTTGTTTGAATTAACTCAACTATTTCTTCATCACCGACAACTGTGGCGTAATATATTGCGTCATCTTTAGAATAATCAATATTATAGATAGAAGCGTCTTTTTCTAATAATCTCTTAATTAAGTAATATTCTTTGTTCATAATTGCATAAAACAATGGTGTATTTCCAAATATATCTTTTTCATTAACATTTACAATATCTATAAGTGAATCAGCTTTATCAAATTCATTCATAATTAATGCGAGTGTTAAAGGGTTTCTTTTCAATCTAGATTGATAGTCTTTATCATTTTTTAATCTATTAAACAATTCAACAGCTTCATACTTATTCTTTTTAACTGCAACATCATATGGTGTTTGTCCAAACTTAGACATATCATAACTAGTTAATCCATACTCAACAAAAGTATCTACCATTTCTTCATCGGGATGTTCAACAGCTATATGTAGCGGTGTAAGTAGATAAATATCTTTAGAATAAGGATTGATTCCTAGCTCTATTAAATATCTAACTATAGCAACGGTTGAATATGAAGCAGCGTAATGCAAGGTTGATGCTTGTCTTATATCTAATGAATTTACAATTGCTTTCTTATGTACTAACAGTTGTACTGCTTTGATTTTTTTACTTCTAACAGCAAATTGTATCACTGAGGTTAAATTTTCATCCACAGCGAAAATATCAGCATTGTTATTTAGTAGGACTTCTATAACTTCTACACTTCCTTTATATGCCGCTTTATGAAGTGGAGTTTGAAATGAATTATTACGATGATTTGGATTCCCATTATTTTTTAATAATAATTCTACCATTTCAATATTACCCATATATGACGCAATATGTAACGGAGTTTCATTATACTTATCTCCAATGTTAGGATCAACACCAAGTAATAGTAAAAGTTCTAAAGATTTTAAAGCTTTATTTCTTGAAGCAAGGTGTAATAACGTTTGCAATCTTTCATCTACTAGGTGAATATCACTACCAGATTCATAATATTTAACAATGTATTTTGTATCGTCAGTTAAAGCAGCCATATAGACAGAATTGCTACTACCATTTCCGTAAGATAAATACATACTTAAATCCATCACAAACACCTCCTTATTTACATACTAAATTATAGCTTAAATCAAAAAAAAATACCACAATATTCGCGATATTTTTTTAACTTGTTGTTTTAATATTATCTAACAGCGTCTTTTAAAACTTTACCAGCTTTAAATGCAGGTGATTTTTGTGCAGGAATGTTAATTTTTTCATTAGTTCTAGGGTTATGTCCAACTCTTGCTTTACGATCTCTAACTTCAAATGTTCCAAATCCAGTTAGTACAACTTTTTCCCCTGATACTAAAGATTCTTGAATTGCAGCTAAAGTAGAATTTAATGCTAATTCTGAATCCTTCTTAGTAAGCTTTGAAACTTCAGCGATTCTTGAAACTAATTCTGTTTTATTCATATTGTAAATCCTCCTTTTATTTTTCTAATTACATTATACCAAGTATACGGCTCTATTGCAAGCCTTTTCATGTGTTTGTAAACAAAAACCACAATTTATAAAAAATTGTGGTCAATTTCTTCTATTGGCTTTAATACTAAATAAACACCTATATAATTCAATCACTAATTATAAGTGATAAATTTTATTCAGGCTTTGAACTTCTACCTAGTAACATGTTTTTCGCAATATCTGGATCCATTTTATTGAATAGGACTTCGTATATAGCGCTTATTATAGGCATTTCAAGGTTTTTACTTTGAGCATATTTATATGCTGCTTTACAAGTTCTAATCCCTTCAACTACCATTGTCATTGAGTTTAAAGTCTCTTCTAAATCTTTTCCGTTACCTATTTTAAAACCTGCTTGAAAGTTACGAGAATGGGGACTTGTACAAGTTACAACTAAATCTCCAATTCCTGACAATCCCATCAAACTTTTTGGGTCTGCGCCGTACATTTCATAAAATCTTGACATTTCTACAAGTCCTCTTGTAATCAATGCAGCACGTGCATTATCACCTAATCCTTTACCCATTATCAGTCCAGAAGCTAGTGCAAAAATGTTCTTTAAAGCTCCTCCAAGTTCAGCTCCTTTTAAATCTGTAGAAGTATAAACTCGGAAAAATTCAGTATTATGAAATAGGTCTTGAACCTTAATTGCATCAGCCTCATTTTCACTTGAAGCAGTCACAACAGTCGTTAAACCTTTGATTACTTCTTCTGCATGACTTGGTCCAGAAAGTGAAACAAATCCTTTTAATAAATTAGCTGGAATCATCTCTGAAAATATCTCAGAAATACGTAAAAATGTCTCTGGTTCTATCCCTTTTGCAGCATTAATTATTAGCTTTGGATTTTTCATGTATTTTAGTGATTCACCTATAGCAATTCTAAGTACTTTTGTAGGCACAACAAATAACAAAATATCACTAAAATTCACTGCATCTATCATACTAGTTGTAGCTACAATATTTTTAGGTATATCTTCATTTAATTGTAGACAAATATGAAGATCATTTATCTTATCAACAATTTTTGAATTTATATCATAAACGAGGACATCGTGATTGTTGTCACTAAGAACTTTTGATAATGCAAGCCCCCAAGATCCTCCACCTATTACAGTTATTTTCATGTTAGTCACGCTTTCTTAAAATCACTTTTATAGTGGTTCCTTCAAAGTTAAAAGATTCACGTAGTCTATTCATAATATATCTTTTATAACTAAAGTGCATAATTTCTTCTTCATTTACAAATAGAATAAATGTAGGTGGTTTAGACGCAACTTGTGTTGCGTAATAAACTCTAAGTAATCCTCCATTATGTTTTTTAGGTGGATTTACGTATAATGCATCCGTAATAACATCGTTAAGTACACTTGTTTGTACTCTTCTACTATAATTTTCAAATACTCCCTTAATTACTGGGAATAATGTTTTTACCCTTTGTTTAGTTAAAGCTGATAAGTATACAATAGGTGCGTATGTAATGAACTGGAAGTGTGATCTTAATTCTTTTTCCCATGTATTCATTGTACGGTTATCTTTTTCTACTGTATCCCATTTATTTACTACCATAACTATTGCTTTACCCGCATCAATTGCGTATCCAGCTATTTTTTTATCTTGTTCTCTTATTCCAGTTTCAGCATCGATTAAAAGTAAACAAATATCAGATCTATCAATTGCACTTAATGCTCTTAGTACACTGTACTTTTCAGCATTTTCGTATACTTTACCTCTTTTTCTTAATCCAGCTGTGTCAATTACTACATAATCTTGTTCGTCATATGTGAATAAACTATCAATTGAATCTCTGGTTGTTCCTTCTATCTCACTAACTATTACTCTATTTTGCCCTAAAATTGAGTTAGTAAGAGAAGATTTTCCAACATTCGGTCTACCAATTAAACACATCTTAATTCTATCTTCTTCATATTCTACTTCTTCAACTACCGGCATTTCTTTTATTACTCTATCAAGTAAATCACCAATACCAATACCATGTTTAGAACTAATTGGAACAGGGTCTCCTAGACCTAGTGCATAAAATTCATACATTGTGTCAGTAAAAGAAACGTCATCTGCTTTATTCAAAGCTATTATAACAGGTGTTTTAGCTTTATATAAAATCCTAGCTATTGTCATATCTTCGTCAGTTACACCACTTCTAATATC
>JAFLJX010000192.1 GCA_022712785.1 Mycoplasmatota bacterium
TTTAGGGAATGCGACAACGTCTCTAATGTTTTCTGTATGTACTAGTAACATAATTAATCTATCAAGACCAAATGCTATTCCTCCATGAGGAGGAGTTCCATATTTAAGAGCATCAAGAAGGAACCCAAATTTAGCTTGTTGTTCTTCTTTACTGATTCCTAGAATATCAAATACTTGATTTTGTACTGCTTCTTTATGGATTCTTATACTTCCTCCACCAAGTTCCTGTCCTTGAACTACAAGGTCATAACAGTACGCTAATGCTTTTGAAGGATCTGTTTTTAGTAAGTCTATATCTTGGTCTTGAACCATAGTAAATGGATGATGAAGGCTGAAGTATCTACCATGTTCTTCTTTAAATTCGAACATTGGCCAGTCAATTACCCATATAAAATCATAATCTTCATTACTATAAAGGTTTTGTTCTTTTGCGATGTGATTTCTTAAGTTACCAAGTGATTGATTAACAACTGATTCTTTATCGCTAATGATTAATAGTAAGTCATCATTTTTCATTGATGTTTGTTTTATTAATTCCGCTTGTTGTGTTTCGTCTAAGAATTTAATAATTCCTCCACCAAGAACATTGTCTTTAAGTTTTAAGAAAGCAAGTCCTTTAGCTCTAAACTTTTTAACATAATCTGTTAACTTATCAATACCTTTTCTACTGTATAAACTTGCACCATTTTTAACGGTAATAGCTTTCACTATTCCACCGTTTTCAATGTTCGATGTGAATACACCAAAACTTGTAGTATTTGCTAATTCAGTTATATCAATTAGGTGCATACCAAATCTTGTATCCGGCTTATCTACACCGTATTTATCCATTGCTTCTTTATATGTAATTCTTGGAAAAGCGTGAGTTAAATCCACGTTTTTAACTTGTTTCATAACGTGTTTTATCATTCTTTCAGAAACATCTAATATTTCATCTTGTTCCATAAAACTTGTTTCAATATCAATTTGTGTAAATTCTGGCTGTCTATCACTTCTTAAATCTTCATCTCTGAAACATTTAGCAATTTGATAGTACTTTTCGAATCCAGAAACCATTAATAACTGTTTGAAAATTTGAGGTGATTGAGGTAATGCATAAAACTCTCCACCATTAATTCTTGAAGGTACTAAATAGTCTCTTGCACCTTCAGGGGTACTTTTAGTTAGTATTGGAGTTTCAAAATCTATAAATGACTCTTTATTTAAGAATTCACGAACTGCGGTTGTTGCTTGATGTCTTACTAAAAATGTATTTTGCATCACAGGTCTTCTTAAATCTAAGTATCTATATTTTAATCTTGTATCTTCTAAAGCATCAGTTTCGTCAGCTATAATAAGCGGAGTTGTCACTGCGTCATTTAGAATATTTAGTTCAGTAACTTCTACTTCGATATCACCTGTAGGTATATTTTTGTTTTTAGAAGTTCTTTCAATAACTTTTCCTTTTATTTCTAAAACATACTCGTTTTTAATTTCTAATGTTTCAGAATATAATGGTGAATCTGGATTGAAAGCTAGTTGAGTTATACCTTTAATATCCCGAAGGTCTATAAATACTAGTCCTCCTAGATCTCTTTTTTTAGCAACCCAACCTTTTAATACTACTATTTCGCCGATGTTACTAGTGTTTAATTCTCCATTGTTATTAGTTCTTTTCATAATCTTTCTCCTTTAGCAGTTACAAGTACCGCCGTCACTTTCACAATCTCCACCACAGTCATCGTCGCTATCATCTGAACCGCATCCACAACCGCTAGGTTCTGGATTCATTAATTCAGTAACAATGTGATTATATAGTTGATCTTTATTTATTCTTACTTCTTTTTTAGTTGATTGATCTTTTATGTTAATAAGTCCTTCTGCTTTTTCAAGTTCCCCGTATATTGCAACAAATCTTGAGTTTAAGAAATCAGCTTGTTTGAATTTACCTTTCATTGCTTTATCAAGGAAATCAATATCACTTGATAAACCACCAAGGCGGCATCTATTTAACATAGCCATTCCATCCTCTTTTTGCTCTTCTCCTAAAATCATTAAGTATAAATGCAAGAAATTAGGGTCTCCTTTAAAATCAATACTTTCTAAAGCAAACATTAGTCTCTCAAGTCCAAATGAGAATCCAACACCAGGAGTGTTAGGTCCACCTAAACTTGATACTAAATCATTATATCTTCCTCCACCACAAATGGTATTTTGTGCACCTAGTGTTTCTAGGTTTGCATTAACTTCAAATACTGTGTGAGTGTAGTAGTCTAAACCTCTAACGAGGTTTTTATTTACAACATATTTAATTCCCATACTGTTTAAATACTTAATTACACCTTCAAAATGTAATTTTGATGACTCGTTTAAATAATCTATTGGTTTAGGTGCATTTTTAAGTAGTTCGGTATCTTTATCAACTTTACAATCTAGGATTCTAAGTGGGTTTTTAACATATCTTTTTTGGCAATCTCCACATAGAGTACCAATATCTTTTTTTAAATATTCAATTAAAGCTTTTTGATAAGCTACTTTAGATTCTTTATCACCGATAGAATTTACTTGTACTTCAACGTCATTTATTTTTAATGCTTTTAAGACACTAACAGCGTAACTAATAATTTCAGCATCAAGCATGGGACTATTACTACCAAAAGCCTCTGCACCGAATTGCGCAAATTGGCGGTATCTTCCTTTTTGAGGTCTTTCATATCTGAACATGCTTCCTACATAATAAAACTTCTGAACAGGAACTTTATCAGCGTATAATTTGTTTTCAATATAACTACGAGCTACTCCCGCAGTTCCTTCAGGACGTAATGTATTACTGCGTTTACCTCTATCAATAAAATCGTAAGTTTCTTTAGATACCATATCTGTATCTTCACCAACACCACGATGGAATAGTTCTGTATTTTCAAGTATGGGTGTTCTGATTTCACTATAGTTAAATAACTTACTTACATTTCTAATTGTTCTTTCTAGACTTTGCCATTTACCTGTGTCTTTTGGTAAAAGATCATAAGTCCCTTTCATCTTTTGAAACATAGAATCACTCCTTTATAATAAAAAAATCGCCCTAAATCTAAGGGCGAATTATCTCCGCGGTACCACCTTAGTTCCTAGATAAACTAGGCCCTCATACTCGTAACGTGAGCAACGTCTTTTTCTACTTATTTCAAAAAAGCCCTTAAAAGTGTCTTCGTCAAGTCAATATGTAGATACTTTCAGCTATAGTATCTTTCTCTTTCCATATGATTCTTAACTACTTGTCTTTATCATCGGTTTACATTGTTGATTATACAGTTAAATGCTTTCATAGTCAACTTTAAAAGCTTGTTTAAATTCTTTAACCCAAGATA
>JAFLJX010000231.1 GCA_022712785.1 Mycoplasmatota bacterium
GATGCTGCCAACTTACTGATTTAGTGTATGATGGTGTTTTTGAGGTGCTCCAGTGGCTTCTGTTTCTATCAGCTGTCCCTCCTGTTCAGCTACTGACGGGGTGGTGCGTAACGGCAAAAGCACCGCCGGACATCAGCGCTAGCGGAGTGTATACTGGCTTACTATGTTGGCACTGATGAGGGTGTCAGTGAAGTGCTTCATGTGGCAGGAGAAAAAAGGCTGCACCGGTGCGTCAGCAGAATATGTGATACAGGATATATTCCGCTTCCTCGCTCACTGACTCGCTACGCTCGGTCGTTCGACTGCGGCGAGCGGAAATGGCTTACGAACGGGGCGGAGATTTCCTGGAAGATGCCAGGAAGATACTTAACAGGGAAGTGAGAGGGCCGCGGCAAAGCCGTTTTTCCATAGGCTCCGCCCCCCTGACAAGCATCACGAAATCTGACGCTCAAATCAGTGGTGGCGAAACCCGACAGGACTATAAAGATACCAGGCGTTTCCCCCTGGCGGCTCCCTCGTGCGCTCTCCTGTTCCTGCCTTTCGGTTTACCGGTGTCATTCCGCTGTTATGGCCGCGTTTGTCTCATTCCACGCCTGACACTCAGTTCCGGGTAGGCAGTTCGCTCCAAGCTGGACTGTATGCACGAACCCCCCGTTCAGTCCGACCGCTGCGCCTTATCCGGTAACTATCGTCTTGAGTCCAACCCGGAAAGACATGCAAAAGCACCACTGGCAGCAGCCACTGGTAATTGATTTAGAGGAGTTAGTCTTGAAGTCATGCGCCGGTTAAGGCTAAACTGAAAGGACAAGTTTTGGTGACTGCGCTCCTCCAAGCCAGTTACCTCGGTTCAAAGAGTTGGTAGCTCAGAGAACCTTCGAAAAACCGCCCTGCAAGGCGGTTTTTTCGTTTTCAGAGCAAGAGATTACGCGCAGACCAAAACGATCTCAAGAAGATCATCTTATTAATCAGATAAAATATTTCTAGATTTCAGTGCAATTTATCTCTTCAAATGTAGCACCTGAAGTCAGCCCCATACGATATAAGTTGTAATTCTCATGTTTGACAGCTTATCATCGATAAGCTTGGTACCGAGCTCGGATCCACTAGTAACGGCCGCCAGTGTGCTGGAATTCGGCTTAAAGCTTAAAAAGGCTGACGATTTCTCGTCAGCCTTTGCGGCCGCTGGTGGCCCCTGCTGGACTTGAACCAGCGACCAAGCGATTATGAGTCGCCTGCTCTAACCACTGAGCTAAGGGGCCAATCGATTGGATTATAAAGTAACTCCGTGTCGCAATCCAAGCTTGGCTGCAGGTCACTTTGATACATGAAAATACGGGTTTTCTTGATTCAGACGCGCAGCGGTGTGCGTTTGTTTGCCGCTATAGCGAAATAAATCAGAAAATCAGACGCGGTCGTTCACTTGTTCAGCAACCAGATCAAAAGCCATTGACTCAGCAAGGGTTGACCGTATAATTCACGCGATTACACCGCATTGCGGTATCAACGCGCCCTTAGCTCAGTTGGATAGAGCAACGACCTTCTAAGTCGTGGGCCGCAGGTTCGAATCCTGCAGGGCGCGCCATTACAATTCAATCAGTTACGCCTTCTTTATATCCTCCATAATTTCAGAGTGGGACATATTTGGGACATTATCACCAAAAATGTCGTCTATTTTCCTCGCATGCTCTGTCAAATGATTAGGCGCAAGGTGAGCATACCTACGAACCATTTCTATGGACTCCCATCCGCCCATTTCCTGAAGCACTGATAATGGGACGCCTGACTGAATCAGCCAGCTTGCCCAGGTGTGTCTGAGGTCATGGAAACGGAAATCTTCAATTCCTGCACGACGACAAGCTGATAGCCATGATGTCTTGCTGTCGATGCGCATCTTCCTGACCGCAGGCGTTGATGTTCCATCTGCTCGCTTAGCCGCCTTGGTATGTGACGGATCCTCTACGCCGGACGCATCGTGGCCGGCATCACCGGCGCCACAGGTGCGGTTGCTGGCGCCTATATCGCCGACATCACCGATGGGGAAGATCGGGCTCGCCACTTCGGGCTCATGAGGTACCTAGGCTGTTTCTTCATCGTGTCGCATAAAATGTGACCAATAAAACAAATTATGCAATTTTTTAGTTGCATGAACTCGCATGTCTCCATAGAGTGCGCGCTACTTGATGCCGACTTAGCTCAGTAGGTAGAGCAACTGACTTGTAATCAGTAGGTCACCAGTTCGATTCCGGTAGTCGGCACCATCAAGTCCGGTGGGGTTCCCGAGCGGCCAAAGGGAGCAGACTGTAAATCTGCCGTCACAGACTTCGAAGGTTCGAATCCTTCCCCCACCACCAATTTCGGCCACGCGATGGCG
The DNA here is from genome assembly GCA_022712785.1 of Mycoplasmatota bacterium. Lineage (GTDB taxonomy): Bacteria > Bacillota_I > Bacilli_A > Izemoplasmatales > Izemoplasmataceae > JAFGXW01. The sequence continues at coordinate 2,372 of JAFLJX010000231.1, forward strand.
TAGCCCGAGACGATAAGTTCGCTTACCGGCTCGAATAAAGAGAGCTTCTCTCGATATTCAGTGCAGAATGAAAATCAGGTAGCCGAGTTCCAGGATGCGGGCATCGTATAATGGCTATTACCTCAGCCTTCCAAGCTGATGATGCGGGTTCGATTCCCGCTGCCCGCTCCAAGATGTGCTGATATAGCTCAGTTGGTAGAGCGCACCCTTGGTAAGGGTGAGGTCGGCAGTTCGAATCTGCCTATCAGCACCACTTCTTTTCTCCTCCCTGTTTTTTCCTTCTGTTTATTGCATTCAACAAGTCGGGCATGTTGCCTGGTTGATGTGGTGATATCACCGATTTATCCGTGTCTTAGAGGGACAATCGATGACGTCCAAAAAGCAGAACGTGCGGAAAACATTAAGAAAAATTATAAAAACCCGGCATAAATGGCGAGGGTTTAAGCAATCGAGCGGCAGCGTACTTACCCCGCACTCCATTAGCGGGTATACTCATGCCGCATTGTCCTCTTAGTTAAATGGATATAACGAGCCCCTCCTAAGGGCTAATTGCAGGTTCGATTCCTGCAGGGGACACCATTTATCAGTTCGCTCCCATCCGTACCAGTCCGCAAAATCCCCTGAATATCAAGCATTCCGTAGATTTACAGTTCGTCATGGTTCGCTGTTCGCAACCTAACCAAACAGTCACTTTCGAGCAATTTTCCTTGAAAAAGAGGTTGACGCTGCAAGGCTCTATACGCATAATGCGCCCCGCAACGCCGATAAGGTATCGCGAAAAAAAAGATGGCTACGTAGCTCAGTTGGTTAGAGCACATCACTCATAATGATGGGGTCACAGGTTCGAATCCCGTCGTAGCCACCATCTTTTTTTGCGGGAGTGGCGAAATTGGTAGACGCACCAGATTTAGGTTCTGGCGCCGCAAGGTGTGCGAGTTCAAGTCTCGCCTCCCGCACCATTCACCAGAAAGCGTTGTACGAGAAGCGTTTTATCGCTAACTGATTAATTATAAATCAGTTAGCGAAATATCTTACTTGCAATCGGTGTGGAAAACGGTAGTATTAGCAGCCACGAGTCGGCACGTAGCGCAGCCTGGTAGCGCACCGTCATGGGGTGTCGGGGGTCGGAGGTTCAAATCCTCTCGTGCCGACCAAAAATCCCAAGAAAAAACCAACCCTTACGGTTGGTTTTTTTATATCTGCAATTAATTCGATAAACAGACCTCAGGCATTTGAGAAGCACACGGTCACACTGCTTCCGGTAGTCAATAAACCGGTAAACCAGCAATAGACATAAGCGGCTATTTAACGACCCTGCCCTGAACCGACGACCGGGTCGAATTTGCTTTCGAATTTCTGCCATTCATCCGCTTATTATCACTTATTCAGGCGTAGCAACCAGGCGTTTAAGGGCACCAATAACTGCCTTAAAAAAATTACGCCCCGCCCTGCCACTCATCGCAGTACTGTTGTAATTCATTAAGCATTCTGCCGACATGGAAGCCATCACAAACGGCATGATGAACCTGAATCGCCAGCGGCATCAGCACCTTGTCGCCTTGCGTATAATATTTGCCCATGGTGAAAACGGGGGCGAAGAAGTTGTCCATATTGGCCACGTTTAAATCAAAACTGGTGAAACTCACCCAGGGATTGGCTGAGACGAAAAACATATTCTCAATAAACCCTTTAGGGAAATAGGCCAGGTTTTCACCGTAACACGCCACATCTTGCGAATATATGTGTAGAAACTGCCGGAAATCGTCGTGGTATTCACTCCAGAGCGATGAAAACGTTTCAGTTTGCTCATGGAAAACGGTGTAACAAGGGTGAACACTATCCCATATCACCAGCTCACCGTCTTTCATTGCCATACGGAATTCCGGATGAGCATTCATCAGGCGGGCAAGAATGTGAATAAAGGCCGGATAAAACTTGTGCTTATTTTTCTTTACGGTCTTTAAAAAGGCCGTAATATCCAGCTGAACGGTCTGGTTATAGGTACATTGAGCAACTGACTGAAATGCCTCAAAATGTTCTTTACGATGCCATTGGGATATATCAACGGTGGTATATCCAGTGATTTTTTTCTCCATTTTAGCTTCCTTAGCTCCTGAAAATCTCGATAACTCAAAAAATACGCCCGGTAGTGATCTTATTTCATTATGGTGAAAGTTGGAACCTCTTACGTGCCGATCAACGTCTCATTTTCGCCAAAAGTTGGCCCAGGGCTTCCCGGTATCAACAGGGACACCAGGATTTATTTATTCTGCGAAGTGATCTTCCGTCACAGGTATTTATTCGGCGCAAAGTGCGTCGGGTGATGCTGCCAACTTACTGATTTAGTGTATGATGGTGTTTTTGAGGTGCTCCAGTGGCTTCTGTTTCTATCAGCTGTCCCTCCTGTTCAGCTACTGACGGGGTGGTGCGTAACGGCAAAAGCACCGCCGGACATCAGCGCTA
>JAFLJX010000226.1 GCA_022712785.1 Mycoplasmatota bacterium
TTAAGAAAAAAGAAGTAACTAAAAAAGTAAGATATTCTAAAAAATCTGGTGAGGTTTTAGACTAATCAGAAAGGAGGCTTTATAGCATGAATCGCTTACAAGAAAAATACAATAAAACAGTTCGTCCTTCATTAGTTGAAAAGTTTGGATATACATCTGTTATGGAAGCGCCAAAAGTTAACAAAATTGTTGTTAATATGGGTGTTGGAGATGCAGTTACAAACACTAAAATTTTAGACGAAGCAGCAGAAGAAATGATGCAATTAACAGGGCAAAAACCTGTTATCACACGTGCTAGAAAATCAATAGCTAACTTCAAATTAAGAGAAGGTATGCCAATTGGTTGTAAAGTAACATTACGTGGAGAAAGAATGTATCAGTTCTTAGATAAATTAGTTTCAATAGTATTACCACGTGTTAGAGACTTCCAAGGAGTGTCTAACAAGGCATTTGATGGTAGAGGAAACTTTACACTTGGTGTTAAAGAACAACTTATATTCCCTGAAATTAATTACGATAAAGTAAATAAAGTAAGAGGAATGGATATTGTAGTAGTAACTACGGCAAAAACAGACCTAGAAGCATTAGAGTTATTAACTCAATTAGGTATGCCGTTTAAAAAATAAGGAGGCTAACTATGGCTAAAAAAGCAATGATAGTTAAACAACAACGTGGTTCTAAATTCTCATCAAGAGAATATACTCGTTGTGAGCGATGTGGTAGACCACATGCAGTTTACAAAAAATTCAGATTATGTCGTATTTGTTTCCGTGAATTAGCTTATTTAGGACAAATACCAGGAGTTAAAAAAGCAAGTTGGTAAAATAAAAATATTCCAAGTTAATTGGGAGGAGGCATTTAGATATGGTAATGACAGATCCTATCGCAGATATGTTAACACGCATCAGAAACGCAAACCAAATGAGACATGCTACTGTTGATATGCCTGCATCTAAACTTAAAAAACAAGTGTTAGAGCTGTTAAAAAAAGAAGGATACATCGTAAATATCACAGTTATAAAAGGTGATGTACAAGATACATTACGTGTAACATTGAAATATTTACAAAATGATAGAGTAATAAAAGGATTAAAAAGAATTTCTAAGCCAGGGCTTAGAGTATACGCAAAAACAAACGAGATTCCTAAAGTATTAAATGGTTTAGGGATTGCTGTGATTTCAACTTCAAACGGTATCGTAACAGACCGTGAAGCACGCAAACAAAAAGTTGGCGGAGAAATCTTAGCGTACGTTTGGTAAAAATCAGGAGGTGTAATAAATGAGTCGTATTGGGAGAAAACCAATTACATTACCTCAAGGTGTTACTGCAACGGTAGAAGGTAAACTTATTACTGTTAAGGGACCTAAAGGGTCATTAGACTTTACTTGTCATAAAGATATGACAGTAGAATTCAAAGAAAACGAATTAGTAGTTGAAAGACCATCTGATTCTAAAAATCATAAATCACTTCATGGTACAACAAGAGCCGTTATTAATAACATGGTTATTGGTGTAAATGAAGGTTATGTTAAAAAGCTTAAAATGATTGGTGTAGGTTATCGTGCAATTTTAAAAGGAAACGTAATTGTTATTAGTGCAGGATATTCACATCCAGTTGAAATTGAAGTACCAGAAGGATTATCAGTTGAAGTACCTAAGAATACATTGATTAATATCTCAGGAATTGACAAACAAGCTGTTGGTGAATTCGCTGCGAATATTAGAGGGGTTCGTCCACCTGAACCGTATCTAGGGAAAGGTATCCGCTACGTTGACGAGTATGTACGTAGAAAAGAAGGAAAAACTGCTAAAAAGTAGTTAGGAGTGGACTAATATGATAAAAAATAAACCGAGAAATGATATGCGTCAAAAAAGACACAGAAGAATAAGAAAAAATTTAATTGGTACGCCAGTTAGACCACGTTTAAGCGTGTTCCGTTCTTCAAAAAATGTTTACGCTCAATTAATTGATGACGTAAATGGTGTTACTTTAGCAAGCGCATCATCAGTAGAAAAAGATAGCAAATTATCAAATGGTGGAAACGTTGAAGGAGCTAAAGCTGTTGGAACATTAATAGCTGAAAGAGGCCTTAAATTAGATGTAAAAAATGTAATATTTGATAGAAGTGGTTACCTTTACCACGGGAGAATTAAAGCATTAGCTGAAGCTGCACGAGCTGCAGGATTAGAATTCTAAGGAGGTAAGCTTTATGCAAAGAGATAACAAAAGAAGACCTCGTCGTAAAAGAGAAGAAAAGCTTTACGAAGAACGAGTAGTTAATATAAACCGTGTTACTAAAGTTGTTAAAGGTGGACGTAGATTCCGTTTTAGCGCATTAGTAGTAATCGGAGATAAAAAAGGTAAAGTCGGATTCGGTACTGGAAAAGCACAAGAAGTACCAGACGCAATTAAAAAGGCAATAGAAGATGCAAAAAGAAACTTAATAAAAGTTCCTATGTATGGAAAAACTATTCCTCATGAAATAACAGGTAAATTTGGGGCCGGAGAAGTGTTTTTAAAACCTGCTGTAAGCGGGACAGGAGTAATTGCTGGTGGACCAGTACGTGCCGTACTTGAGTTAGCTGGTGTTGAAGATATCCTAAGTAAATCTTTAGGTTCTGCAACTCCAATAAATATTATTCGTGCAACATTTGATGGGATTACAAGATTAAGAACTGCTGAACAAGTAGCTCGCACACGTGGGTTAACAGTTGAGGAGATTTTACACTAATGGCTAAATTATATATAACTAGAAGAAGATCACTAATCCAATCAATCCCAAAACAAGTTAAAACTGCTAAAGCATTAGGATTAACTAAAATGCATAAAACTGTAATAAAAACTGATTCTCCAACTATAAGAGGGATGATTAAAGTTATCTCACATTTAGTTGATGTAGAAGAAAAATAGGAGGTGCCGTATGCAATTACATAATTTAAAACCAAATGCAGGATCTACTCATTCAAGAAAAAGAGTTGGTCGTGGAACTGGTAGTGGAACAGGTAAAACTGCAGGAACAGGTCACAAAGGACAAAATTCTCGTTCAGGTCGCGGTACACGCCCAGGATTTGAGGGTGGACAAACTCCATTCTTTAAACGTCTGAAAAAAAGAGGATTTACTAACTTTACAAGAAAAGAATATTCAACAGTAAACATTATGGAATTAAATAGATATGCAGAAGGAACAGTAGTAACTCCTGAAATCTTACTTGAAGACAGATTAATAACTAAATTATTATCAGGATTAAAAATATTAGGAGACGGTTCTCTTGATGTTAAATTAACTGTTAAAGCTCACAAATTTACTAAATCTGCTTTAGAAAAAATAGAAGCAGCAGGTGGAAGCGTAGAGGTGATATAATTGGAAAATATAATTTCGGTATTAAAGAATAAAAGTGTAATGAAAAAAATAGGATTCACTTTACTAGCATTTTTCATTTACAAAGCTGCAACATATATTCATATACCCCTTATTAATCCAGATAACATCAGCCAATTCTTTGAGGACACTGATAGTGGAATCTTAGGAATAGCTAACGCCTTTGCTGGTAATGCACTTAAAAACTACTCAATTATAGCATTGGGTATTGGTCCTTATATCACAGCTTCAATCGTCGTTCAATTATTACAAATGGATATACTTCCTTTGTTAAAAGAATGGGCTGAAGAAGGTGACGTAGGAAAACAAAAAATTAATCAATTAACTAGATATTTAGCAATAGGACTTGCTTTAATTCAAGCGTTAGTAATGACATTAGGACTAGAAGCAGCACTAGATATCGGTATTGAAAATCCAACATTCTTAACTTTTACTTACTTAGCAATCGTTATGACAGCGGGTTCTGCATTCTTATTATATCTTTCTGATCAAATTACATTACGTGGTATTGGTAATGGTACTTCAATGATTATCGTTGCAGGTATCGTATCAACCATGCCAGGTATGATAACAAGTTTGGTACAAGAATATATTAGTGCAGATGCAGCAAACTTTGGTTCTTATAGTACTTTTGCATTAGTAATGTTGATTTACATCTTTGTAATCTTCTTCGTTACAGTTATGCAATCAAGTAACCGTAAGATACCAATTCAATATTCAAATAGACCATCAGGTTCATCATTTCAAGGGAAACATGATTCTAACATACCGTTAAAAATCAACTCAGCTGGTGTAATCCCAGTAATCTTCGCTGTAACATTATTAAGTATTCCAACTACAGTTATGCAATTTGTACCTGGTTTACAAGGAACTACTTTCTACTTATGGCTAACTGAAATGTTTACTTATACAAGACCTCTTGGTTACGTGATTTATGTTGGGTTAATATTTATATTTGCGTTTTTCTACGCATTCGTACAAATCAATCCAGATAAAATTGCGAAAAATTTACAAAATCAAAATGCATATATTCCAGGTGTTAGACCAGGGATAGATACAGAAAACTACATATCAAGGTTATTAATTAAAATAACTATGGTTGGTGCATCTTACTTAGTATTAATAGCATCATTACCAATTTTTGCTACTATGATCTTCGGACTGCCAGCTTACGTTCAAATTGGTGGAACAAGTTTGTTAATCGTTGTTGGTGTTGCAATCGAGACAACTAAACAAATAAAAACACAAGCACAAGAACAAAAATACAGCGGATTCATTAAATAGGGAGACCCCACATTGAAAATCTTAATGATGGGACCTCCAGGTGCTGGAAAAGGTAGCCAATCTGCCAAAGTAGTGGAACATTATGAATTACCTAGTATTTCAACAGGACAAATGTTCAGAGATGCTTATAATAATAATGATCCTATTGGTATAGAGGCAATGAAATATATAAAAGACGGGAACCTTGTTAGTGATGATATTACTAATGAGATAGTAAGGCTAAGGTTGTCGAAAAATGATACCGAAAATAGTTTCTTGCTTGACGGTTACCCTAGAACAGTGGCACAAGCTGCTGCACTTGATGTAATGTTAGATGAAATGGGCACTGAGTTAGATGCCGTATTTAACATACTATCAAGCAACGATGTTCTGTTTGAACGTATGGAGCAACGTCGAGTTTGTAAAAGTTGTGATACAACTTACCATCTAAAATTTAAAATTCCGAAGATTGATGGGATTTGTGATGTATGCGGTGGAGTGTTATATCAAAGACCTGATGATACATTAGAATCAGTTAAGCGTCGATTAGAAATTTATGAGACTAAAACAAGACCACTTTTAGACTACTATGAGAAGAAAGGGATACTATTCCATATCAACGGTATGCAACCATTTGATAACGTATATAATGATATTGAATTAGTTCTTCGTGATATCTAATGGTTACAATTAAATCTAAAAGAGAAATTGAATTGATGAAAAAAGCAGGACGCATAGTTGCTCTTGCTCATCAAGAAGTTAGTAAATACGTTAAACCTGGTGTTTCAACATTAGAACTTGACACAATTGTAGAAAAAGTAATAAGAGCAAATAACGCTATACCTTCATTCAAAGGTTATGGTGGATTCCCAGGAAGTGCTTGTACATCTGTTAATGAACAAGTTGTCCACGGGATACCAAGTAAGAAAGTAATACTTAAAGAAGGTGACATTATCGGTATCGATATTGGAGCTATTCATAAAGGGTATCACGGAGATTCTGCTTGGAGTTATCCAGTTGGAACAATTAGTAAAGAAACACAAGATTTATTAGATGTTACAGAGCAATCACTTTTTGAAGGTTTAAAACAAGCTAGAGCAGGCAATAGATTATCAGATATCTCACACGCTATACAAGTTTATGCAGAATCGCATGGATACAGTATTGTTAGAGAGTTTGTAGGACATGGACTTGGAAAGAATTTACACGAAGACCCACAAATTCCTAATTACGGGTTACCTCATAAAGGTATTTTACTAAAAGCTGGTATGACTGTGGCGATTGAGCCTATGGTTAATATGGGTAGAAAAGAAGTAAAAGTATTATCAGATAATTGGACAGCAGTGACAGTGGATAAGAGCCTTAGCGCTCACTTTGAACACTCAATCTTAATTACAGAAGGTGACTGTGTTATCTTCACTACATTAAAGGAGGAATCTTAATGGCTAAAGAAGAAAAATTAGAATTAGAGGGTAAGGTTATTGAATCATTACCTAATACGCAGTTCTTAGTTGAACTTGAAAACGGACACCGTGTTTTAGCACACGTTTCTGGTAAAATCCGCATGTACTACATCCGCATTTTACCAGGTGATAGAGTAACGGTAGAATTATCACCTTACGACTTAACACGTGGGCGTATAACTTATAGACATAAATAATTAAAGTTAGAATTTAAAACTCCAAAGGAGGAAACAATAATGAAAGTAAGACCATCAGTAAAAAAGATTTGTGATAAATGCAAAATCATTAAACGTAACGGAAAAGTAATGGTTATTTGCGAAAATCCAAAACATAAACAAAGACAAGGTTAATAGGAGGTGCATTTATGGCACGTATATCAGGTATAGAT
>JAFLJX010000193.1 GCA_022712785.1 Mycoplasmatota bacterium
TGGATATATTACTTCTGCCATGCTAGTAACAATGACTAAAAAATAATATTATTAATAAGGAATTATTGGATCTGTTACTTTGATAATAACTATACCTTCATCAATATATGCTTGAATTATATCCAAGTCTTGATTAATATCAGAGATACCGACTTCAATAACATTATTTCTGATATCTAGACCAACCATTAAAAATCCGTTTTCTTCAATATTTAATGACAATATTTTAAACACTTCTCTTAATTGAGTGTAACTATATGATACTAATATATATTTAATATTCTCATTTGTAAGTAAATCAATTAATTCTACTGGAGATGAGTTAGTTATACAAACAACATAAATACCTTCAGCATTTATATAATATCCTGCAAAACTAACATTGTACTCCTCATAAACAGTTCTGATTGTTTGATTAGGAAAGTTTCCATCATCAAATATATCACTCTCTAGTTCTTTTTTCAATATCTTATTCTCGCTTTCTAGAGCTTCTACTCGCACCATAGAAAAGATACCTAATGAAAACAATAATATTAGTAACAAAAATGTATTAAAAACTAAAGGAGAAATATGTAAAACATTATTATTTTCCCCTTTTAGCATCAAATTAATACCACTGTAGTATTTTCTCCAGTATAGCATACCAATCAAAAAAGTAGTTAAAATCAGCCCGATAATATACAAATAATTCATATAATCCTCCTATACACCTATTTTTTTTCTAAAATTATTCAAATAAATTCTTGTTACATATACTTCTAAGTTATTCTTTAGTATAATTTTTAGTCTAGAATTATATTGAGGAACTACCTCAAATATTTTCGCTATAGCTACAATCTGTGATTTATTAATACGTAATACTTTATTATCCTTAAAAATACCTTCTATCTCATATAACTTTTCTCTGATTGTATACTGCTCATCTCGAGTATGCAATATTACTTTATGAGCAAAACTCTCTATCAGATAGATATCATTAAACATAATTATTCTTGAAGTCCCCTTATTATCAACACCTACTATAGTTTTCTGGATATATTCCAATTCTCGGAATAGTAACTCTGAATCATCAGAAATACTAAATCCACCTTTTGTTAACATACCACAATATTTCTCATAATTCTCTTCTTTACAAATCAATTTTATGTTCATATAATCCCTCCACGAATAAATTATATGCCCTTTACTATAATAAATCACTAAAAAGTACATATGATACATATATTATTCCACAAGATGCAAATTAATAAAACCCCTATATTTAAAAAAGGGGTTTTATTTAAGCATCTATCAACTCAATATCTTCAATATTTTAAAACAGAGATATTTCGTATTTAATAGTTCGTTAAATCTAAATCTGAAAATATATGATCTACAGTCGTGTATATAGTTGTAGATGTATTACCACCGCTCAGCACTCCCATAACCATTCTATGTGATGTAGCACTACCAGCATACATCCAATATGTCAGAGCTGCTCCAGAATCTCCGTGATTTCCGACAATATCAGTTACAACTGTATTGTTTAAAATTGTACCACTCATATTGACAGTTTGATTTGTGAGAGTTATTTCGCCACTAACTTTTCCAGACACGTCACCATACATATAAACATTCGTTCCCTGAACCATATATGAAGAAACTGCCGAAGCTGAAATGTAAGTATCTCCATTCATAAATGTTTTGGTTGGAAGCCATGTTGTCCAATACCAAAGATCTCTAAGTTTTATAAATGCAGCATCAGTTGAACCTCCAAATTGCCAAGTACTTGTGTTTCCAACGTCACCAACATGATCCCCGCCATACCATATATCAGTACCATTTGTTGAATTTGAATCTTCTACACAATGCCCAGCGGTTACGACCCCTGGATCACCATTACTATTTTTAGCTGCAAAACCAGAAGTACAAGTTCCAGGTGAACTACTATCAAAATATAGTTCTTCTCCATTTATTACGTATTTTACAAAAGTTTCAACCTTATCTGGCTCATATAATATAATTAGATTGTTTAAAATACTTATTTCTTTAATTCTAAAACTATTCTCAATAAAATTGCTGCTAATCACTATTACTAATGTATTATCTTTTTCACTTCGACCAATGGATTCAATTGATAATTCTTCCATATAGTCCTTAAGTATAATAATCTCGTTATCTAATTGTTTCTGAGAGTATTGCACAAATTTAATTCTAAATTCATCTTCTGGTTTCATGTTACGAATAAATTCTTCCTTATTTTTACTTGAAATATTAATTACTATCTCATCTTTTTCAAAGAAAGCACCACCATATATATCATCAAAATTAATATATAGTTTTCCTCTTTCTAAAAAATCAATCAACTTATTTGTTTCTCTACTTTGCAATATATCTCTTTCAGTCATTTGTGATTCATGTGCGATTCCTGCTTTAACACTAGACAAAGAAATATTTCTAATAAATAATATTGATACAAGTGTAAATACAATAAATAATTTTTTCATTTTTTTCCTCCATTTTTTAATACTCATTTTTATGACACACTGGAATTCATACATTACAAGCTTTAATTGTTTTTAATAAAATAATTATTTTACTTATTATGTAGCCCTGATACAATTATCATAACACCTTTATTTTTGTGGAGTCATATGTCATTTATTAGATTACCACTACAATCATGCACTTAAATATCTCCATCTTTATAGGTATCCTGTTCTATAATTTATATTTTACATTTTGGTGCTCCTTCCTTATTAATTTTTGCTACACAATATATTTGAGTTTTATCTGTTCATCTCCATTACTAGCATTATTCTTCCAATGTAAAGGTTGAAGGTTAGATAATGCGTCTATACCATTTTTTGATTTAGGTTTGATATGATCAACATCCCAACCAAAACTACTGTTATGGTCTCCATATGCCGACTTTGCTATTACTGCACCGCATCTATCTTTTCTTTTCACTTTTGGATTAACTCATGGTATTTCTTTTACTTTTTCCCATACTTGATTAACTACTAAATCTGATAAACTCATTTTTTTACCTCTTCTCTTTTTTTACTACTAACTTTTAGTATATTATTTAAATACTTAAGTATTGATAAACTATTATAGTGAGCATCTTTACTTAAAGTGAATTCGCTTTTTTTATGTTCTCTATTTCATCGCAGCACCATTCAAACAATCTTTCGACTAAAAAAGAAAACTTAATCTTATCTTTAGGATATTCAATACTAGTTAATTGATTAGCATAACTCATAATATAATTATCATTACTGTACTGTTTTATTGTTTGTCTTAAACCTTCTATTTTAACCATCATTATTTTTTGTAATTCCATAATATCTTCCTTTCTCGAATCACATACGAAAATGTAGATGAAATCTACTATTTTCGCAGCCTACCTTATTATTCTCTGTAATTAATCTATTTCAACATCTTCATAAGTAATCTCATCAAAGTCTGCAGATACACTTGTTGAATTTAGATTAACTAAAGTAAATAGACATCCTAGAATAATTGCAAGCAACGCAACTCTTTTTTTCATTTTTTACCTCCATACATTTATGTTATACTAAAAATATAGAAGTTTGTAGGACCTGCAGGTTCCGTTTTTGAAGGGGAGGATAATTATGGATAACGATAGATCAAGATATATTTATCATCTTGATAGTATAAGAATAAAGAAAAAAATTACAGTTGATGAAATGTGTAATGAGATATGTAGTGATCGCCAGTATCGAAAATATTTATCGGGCATTAATAATATTAGTGATAAAAGAATAATGGAATTTTGCAATAGATTAAGTATTAGTGCTAGAGATTTTTATTATAGTATAAATGAGAAAGATCTATATGATTATCAAATTGTTAGAAACTTATATTATAAAATATGCAATAAGAAATACTCAAAAGTAACAAAGTCACTTGATAAACTAAGTAAAAGGGATAATTTAAACAATCAAAATACTAGATTCTATGAATACTGTAAAACAAGGTTTTTATCTGAAAAAAAGCAACTTAGAAAAGAAGATGCTTATAGACAGTATTCTGTTATTGTAGATTATCCAAATTGTATAAAAAACAATGCATTTGATTCTGTTGATGTAATTACTATTCTTTGTATAGCCCACATAGAAATTAAAGTACAGATAGAAGATGCCATGAAGTTATTAATTAGAATCTTAAATGATCGAAACATATTATATTTAAGTGCAGAAAACAAAAATATCTTACCTCCGATATATTCAAGTGTTTCAATCATGCTAGGAAAATTGGAGAAATACCAGGAGTGTATTAGAATAGCGGACAATGGTGTTGAATATTGTATTAAGTACTCTCTTAATAAATCGTTGTCAAGAATATACTATTCTAGAGCTATAACCTATAAAAAGTTAGACTTTATTGATAAAGCTGAATTTAATGCTGCTTTGTGTTTCTCAAATGTGCTATCTCGTAACAATACTAAAGAAACAAATTACTTCTTTAAATTACTATCAAAAGACTTTAAGCAAGATCCCTTTAGATTAATTAGTAAGAATAAGGATTATTTCATTCAAAAAGATTCAAATAAAAAAGGACCCAATAGTTAATTTAACTATTGGGTCACTTTTTTAAAACTAATTAAATTTGTTGTAGTGTATCATTTTTTAGTGAGTTTTTTGTAATCTTTATTTGGTTCAATACCAATTATATGTTAAATACTATTGGAAAAATATTTCTCGTTATCAGGACAGATTTAGTGTTCCAATTGTATAGTTTGTCAGGTATGCTTTGTTAAGTATTCACTCACTACTACTATATATATCCCAAAAATGTCAACACTAGTTTTTGCTACAACAACAAAATTTGAAATGTTTGTGCAACCCAAAAAGTATCCAAATTCTATATTTTTCTTTTCCCATAAAAGTTGCTTTTGTTTTTAAATACTTAAAATAAGACTATCTTATGTTGTTTTTACCAACTATATGCTATTTTTAATTTTGAATTTAAATATTTCATCACTTACATTAACATCTTTTTTTAAGTTCTTTTTTATTTTTAGGTTTGTTGTAGAATCTGTAACTATGACAATAACATCAGTATCTTTTCCTTGTTCTTTAATATAAGCAAAATCCACTTCAATAATAGGTGTTCCAATTTTAAGTGGTTTATTTAAGTCATCTATTAACCTTTTAAAACCTTTTCCTTTTAGCTCAACGGTATCGATACCTAAATGAATCAATACTTCGAAGTGATCATCAGTAACAATTGTAAATGCATGATTTGATTCAAACATGTGATCAATTTTACCACTACATGGGGAACAAATGAAGTCGCTTGCTGGTTCAATAGCAATTCCATCCCCAACCATTTTACTTGAAAATACAGGATCATTAACTTTTGTTATATCTTTTGTAGTACCCTTTACAGGTGAATACATTATAGTATTTTTACTCATTCCCATTACCTTCTTTATTTATATTTTTAATGAAGGCTGACAAAACTAACTTTTGTGTATTTGTTAAAATTAGATTGTTATTTCCTTCAATGTATTTTATACATTTTTGTAGCATACTGTGTTTTCTTGTATTATACAAGTACACATTAGGGTTTATATCTTCAATTAAAAACTGTAATGGTAATTTTTCTTTTTTAACAAATGTTTGAATTATTAGGTAAAGATCAGAACATTTTACAGAATCTAATACAATATTAAAATCTTCTTCAAATATTCTAAGTAATTCTTTATATATTCGAACTTCTTGTACAACATAATTAACTTTAATATTCTCTCTAGCAGCATTTAAATGAAATGCGATAAATCCCACTTCTTCATCAGGAATAACTATTTTGAATTTATCATATATAATTTTACGTGCTTTTAAAGCTATTTGATATTCTTCAACAAGTAGAACTTGAATCTGTTCAAAAAATGGATTTGCAATTATTTTATTCTCTTTTATCCTATCTAAAGCAAAACTTATATGATCTGATAAAGAAATATACACATGTTGATTCAATTCACTGAATTTGGCTTCTGCTAATGCAATTATTTTATTACTAACTTCAATTATATCTTCATCAAAATTATTAATCATATCTATAAGTTGTGTTTTTAAAGTTTCGTCATAATTATAAAATGATTTCTCAATTTTGGATTCATCAATCTCTACATAGGTATTACTCTTTTGACTAAAACCTATTCCTTTACCTATTAGGATGGAGGTATTTTGTTGTTTGTCTAAAGTAAGTATAGAATTATTGTTTAATACTCTTTGTATGAAATATATTTTATTTGACATACCTTTCTCCTTTTACTTGTAAATTTTAAATACTACGAATTTAAAATTACTTGTATTAATGTTTCAAGAATACTTCTTTCGTCTTTCCCATCAACTGACACTGTTACACTGTTACCTTTAACAATTTCTAGTTTTATTAATTGCATCGTACTATTTCCATTTACAGTTAATTTGTTCTTAGTAACAAAAACTTCACAATTAGATGATTGAACTGTACTTGAGAAAATCCCAATAGGTCTTATATGAAAAGGTATATTACTAACGTATTCAATAGTCTTTTTTATCATAATAACACCCCCTTATTTAAGTAATATTCCATCTTTTATTATATGTTCAATTTCTATTTTTTCATTAAATATTAATAAATCTGCAATTTTACCTTCTTCAATACTTCCTAAGATACTATCTTTTTTAATAGCTCTTGCTGGGTTAATTGTAGCCATCTTTATAGTGTCAATTAAATTAGTATTATACAAATTAATCATATTTTTAACAGCTAAATTTAAATTTAGTATTGAACCAGCTAGTGCACCAGATGTTAATCTTGCTGCACCATCTTTAACTATAACAGTTTGGCCACCTAATTCACTAATTCCATCAGGAAGTCCTGCTGCTCTCATTGCATCTGATATTAATACAATATTATCACATGTTTTACATACTTTAGCAACTTCTACAGCTGTTTTATGTAAATGAACACCATCACATATTAATTCAGCTCTTAATTTGGAATTAGTTAAACATGCACCAATGATACCGGGTTCTCTATGAGTGTATGCTCTCATTCCATTATAGAGGTGAGTACATAAAGTCGCTCCTAAATCAATTGCTTTCTGAGCAGCTATATATTCAGAATTGGTGTGACCTAAAGCTACTACAATATTGTTTTTAACACAATATTTAATCATCTCTACTGCTCCTGGTAATTCTGGAGCCAAAGCTACAACAAGGATATTATTATTAGAAATTTCTATAAAATCTTTTAATTCTTCTAGATTAGGATCTCTAATATCTTTACCTGGTTGTGCTCCTTTTTTTATTGTATTAAAATATGGTCCCTCTAAATAAACTCCTAATAACCTAGATTTATTTCTACCCTGTTTATTCATATAATCATTTGCATTTTTTAATGCGCTTTTTATTTTGTCTGACGGATTTGTCATTGTTGTAGCACAGAATGAAGTTACACCGTTACTAATATGATACTTAGCCATAGCTTCTAAAGCTTCTGTGGTTGCATCCATTGTATCATAGCTACTATTACCATGATTATGTATATCAATAAATCCTGGTGATAAATATTGGTTCTTACCATCTACTAAAACATCGTATTGAATGTCTGATTTATTATTTGGAATAATGTTTACTATTTTACCATTATCAACCAATACTTGATGATTATGCAGTATTGAATTCTCTTTTATAATTCGGATATTTTTTATTAAAATTCTCATTTTCTTTCATCTTCTTTTCTTTAAGGTAAATACTCGCAGCTTCTTCATCTAGTAAGATTGTTAAATTGTTATGTAATAATAACGTTGATGCTGGAATATCTGTGTTAATTTCATTATTTCTTAAGCATTTTGCTATTACTGGTGCTTTTCTTTCGCCTGTAACTAAAAGTAATATTTTTTTTGCTCTCATTATCGTTCCTAAACCCATTGTTATAGCTTGTTTAGGCATTTTATATATATCGGGGAAAAACTTACTATTTTGTTCTAGAGTTTTTTGAGCTAAATCAGTAATATGTGTATCTAATAATAGTTTATTATCCGGTTCGTTAAATCCGATGTGACCATTAATGCCTATTCCCAAAATTTGTAAATCAATTCCATTATTTTCGTTAATAAGTTTATCATATTTTATTGCTGTATTTCTAAAATCTTTTGAATCACTACTTAACAGGTGAATATTCTCTGACTTAATATTAATATGATCAAATAAATTATGATGCATATAATAATTATAACTATTTACATCATTTTTACCAATATTTAAATACTCATCTAAATTAAATGTCTTAACATCTTTAAAGTCTACTTTCCCATTTTTATAAGCTTTAATCAATTCTTTATAAGTATCTAGAGGTGTATCACCTGTAGCTAGTCCTAAAACAAAACATTTTTTCTTATTAATTTCTTTAATAATTTGTGAAGCAGCTATTTTACTTACTTCTTCTTGATTCTTTGCAATAATAATTTCCATTAAATATTCCTTCTTTACATATGTTTAATTCGTTTAGTAT
The DNA here is from genome assembly GCA_022712785.1 of Mycoplasmatota bacterium. Taxonomy (GTDB): domain Bacteria; phylum Bacillota_I; class Bacilli_A; order Izemoplasmatales; family Izemoplasmataceae; genus JAFGXW01. Next base: position 8,515 of record JAFLJX010000193.1, read on the forward strand.
ATTTTTCATAAAGATGATCGTTATTGAAGTTATCTGAATTTTGACTAACGAAGATAGGTAATTGAATGTTTTCTTTATGCAATATGTCTAACGTCTCAGTTAAAATACTATTTACTATAAATGCTCCAGTTATCGTTGAAGCTGGACCTGATGAAACTTTACCGTATGATAGTAATGCATCACCTTTTGGGACACAATTATCAATAACAATATCAGCTATTTCATATAGTTTTTTACCTGACTTATCTCTTGAATCACATGATTTAGAATGATCGTAAGACGTAATTGCAATAACTTTTAGTCCTTCTTTTTTTGCTCTCATTGCCATTTGTACTGGCACTGAGTTTCTACCTGAGTTTGAAGTGATAACCATTATATCATCTTTATCTATATCATATTGATCATAAATAATATCTGCTAACCCATCTATTTTTTCCATATGACTACCTTTTTGGGCTCCTGCGGCTGTTGTAATTGTTTCATCTAACATTGCATTAATATTACTTAATCCCCCAGCTCTAACAAACATTTCAATCCCAATCATGTGTGAATGTCCTGTACCAAAGAAATGAATAATTTTATCTTCTTTGACTTTTTGTGCAAATATTTTGGCAACTTCTACTATTGTGTCATATTCTGTTGCTTCTACTGTTTCAATTAAACTTGTTATTTTTTCATAATATTTTCTAGCTGACATAATTACCCTCCTATTATTGTAATTTACGGGGCAAAAAATATTGCCCCTCAAATTACAATATATTTATCATTTTAGTATTTTATTAATATCCTGTGCGATAAATTCAGCGTGTGTTCCAACAACTACTTGAACACTACCTTTCATAACAAACACTCCAGAACTACCTAGTTTTTTAAATCCATTTTTATTGATTTTTGTATCATCAACTAATTGACAACGCAATCTTGTAATACAAGCATCAATTATTTTAATGTTTTCTTTTCCACCTAAGTATTCAATATACTTAATTGCTATTTCGTCAGGAGTACCAATATCTTCTTCTACAACTTCCTCTTCATCTTCACGACCAGGAGTTTTTAAGTTGAATTTAACGATTAAAAATCTAAATACTACATAATATAAAACAAAGTAAACTAATCCAACTGGAATAATTAACCAGCCCTTAGTAGATAACCCAAAGTTTAATACAAAGTCTAATAATCCTGCACTAAATCCGAATCCGTGTTTAATCCCTAATAATGCGGTAACTGCAAGTGCAGAACCCTGAAGTATAGCATGAGCCAAGAATAATGCTGGTGCAGTAAATGCGAATAAGAAAATCATTGGTTCACCAATACCAGTTAAAGCAAATGTAGCAGCAGCCCCAAAAAGGATAGCCCCAACTTTTTTTCTATTTTCTTTTTTAGCAGTTTGATACATTGCGAGAGCAGCACCTAACATACCAAACATAAATACTGGATAGAAACCAGCCATAAATGAACCAGCTGTAGGATCTCCAGCAAAGAAACGGAATAAGTCTCCGTGAATTACTTCCCCTGCAGTATTTGTGTAATCCCCAAATACAAACCAAGTTAAACTATTTAAGATATGATGTAACCCTGTAGGAAGTAGTATTGCATTGAAGAAACCATAGATACCAACTCCAAATGCTCCAGTTTCAGTTAGGAATAACCCAAAACTATGAATACCTGATTGAATAACTGGCCAAATCCAACCAAATACAACACCGGCTACTAAAGAAACACCACCGGTAATAATTGGGACAAATCGCTTACCACCAAAGAATCCTAATACTTGAGGAACTTTGATATTACTAAATCGGTTATATAGTTTTGCGGCGATATAACCCCCGATAATACCTGATAAAACACCCATGTTGATAGTTGGGTCCATTGTTTTCGTTACTTCTGTAATAATAAAGTAAGCAACAGCTCCAGATAGTGCGGCAGCACCATGTCCATCTTTAGATATTCCAATAGCGACACCTATACCAAATATTATTGGTAGGTTGGTGAAGATAATAGCACCTGCTGCTGCCATAACTGGAATATCAAGTAAATCTCCAGCACCTAAACGCATTAATAATGCGGCAATAGGTAATGTTGCAACAGGAAGCATTAAGGCTTTACCAATGTTTTGTAATTCTGCGAAAACTTTTTTCATAAAAACACCCTCTCTTTTTCTATTTCTGAATTTTGTAGAACGTGATACAAATAAAAAAGGCATGAACTAAAACGTCTAAGACGTCGTAAGTTCATGCCTGAATATACCAGTAACACACTCTTTATGAATCCAGTATAGCACTGTTTTAAATCAGATGTCAAGTAAATAGATTATTAAATGTCAGCGTTTACAACATAATTTAGATTCTATCAGTCTTTTAATAATCCATAATATATATTAAGCTATACGTTTATTATATTTTAAATACGTTATTCTTCATTTAAGTATGATTTTACTAATTTTTTAACTTCATTATTGGTATCAAGATTAATTGCTTTTAAAGCCATTTCTTTCATATCT
>JAFLJX010000194.1 GCA_022712785.1 Mycoplasmatota bacterium
GGAGGAGTATTTTCCGGCAATCCTTCATATATTATAAAGTAGTCCTCAGTAAAAGGCAAAGGACTAGAATACTCACGATGATAAACACAATAATTGATAATACTGTGTTTATCTTCATTATATCCAAAAATTATCATATAAGATCCCTCATCAGTTCTAATAAATTTATCTCCCATACTTTTGTCATCAAATCCAAAATAGAAGTCGTAAGGATCACAAAGAAAACCAAGGGTACATTCGCTAACAGAAATACCAATTTTATTCTTATATTGAAACAATGTAACACGTCTTTCGTCTACCCTAATGTTTTTGAGAATTTTTACCTGTTCAGTTTTTACTATTTCTGCTAATTGTTTTTCAACTTGTGCGTCTATTAGAATATTGTTATATCCGTTGAATCTCAATATTCCATATATGGCAAATGTTACTACCAATATAATTATTATAAAACGATTTCTGTTTTTAGTGTTTTTCATGTTCTCCCTCCAATCCTGTCCTTGCTTACATTATATCACGTAAGATATAAGTATACATAAAGATTTTATCAAGAGATGACTATTTTATCAATTTTACCATACAGAACATCGTCACCTTAATTCTTTATGTATCAAAAAAACTTAGTATCTAAGTAAGCGTCAAATCTTAGGTGTATTCCAATAGCAACAATAGTTTGATAAAATACCACTATAAAGGTGGTGTTTTTAATGAATCCAGAAGTAAATCAAGAAGAAAGATGCGAAAGCTACTAATAGAGTTTAAAACTCAAGATAAAACAATTAAATCGTATTGTGAAATAAACGATGTGAAAGTTCATCAATTCACATATTGTTTTTTCCATATCATATACTTTGAAATTTCCATCTTTTGTTTTCATATATTCTATCCCAAGTTCAAATCTTTTTTTACTGTAATATACAGGATTCATAGGTGGATATTCTGGAAGATCATACACTTTTTGGTTTCTAATAACAGCCACATCAAGAGTATGAGATCTATATGTAGTAAGCTCATAATACACTGCTGCACTAAGTTGACATATTACTCCATTAGAAATAAACACATCTACACAGTAAAAATCATTCTCATCTCCATCAAAAAGAAGATTTATGTAATATCTTTTATTAATTTTTTGAAGTTCATTTTTTTTACCCATCTTGTTAATCATATAATAACTATATTTATCTTTAAGTGACTTTATGCGAATATACTTCTTAGAGTTCATCATAACATGCACCTCCTCTACTTATATTACAAATTACTATTATACAGAAATCAATTTATTTTTAAACTAAATAATGTAGTTTTGTATAAGTGCAGTTTTTTGTTAAAACAAGTAATTAAAATTAAAAGACCATCAAGCAATTAAATAAAGCCATTAATAAGACTGGAAAATGTATTCCCAGTCTATTTGTGATACGGCTCATCGTTGTATTGCTTTTAGTTGCAACTAATTATGTAATGATTATCATTTTCTTTTGATCCGTTATCAATTATAAGAAATCTTCTCTTTGGTATACAATCCTTACAACTTCTACTTGTTCTAATTCTTCATTTATATAGTAAATGATCAAATAATTGTTCAAAGAACATTTTCTTAACCCATCAATCTCAAGTTTCGCATCAAAAATAACCGGATGAGCATAGGGAAAACTGACAATAGAATTTAGTTTCTTTTCAAATAATTCCATTAATCTCAATGATCCTTCTGGATTTTTAAGTTTATTAGTAATATAGTGTGCAATTTGCTCATAATCTAAAGCAGCATCTTCATATATAATATACTTATTTACCATATTTCGCTTTCATTTCCTGAATAAACATAGGCCCATTAACAAAATTACCTGTTTTTTTATAATCTTTAATAGATTCATTAATGAGTTCTATAGTTTGATTACGAGCAAACTCTTTTTCATAAACATCCATACTCATTAGTACCATAGAACCATATCCATTTTTGGTTACGAATACAGGTTCATTGCTCTCTTCTACAAGTTTAGAAATAGTTGCGGTATTCTTCAACTCTTTAATAGGTACAATGTGAGGCATATTATCACTCCTTTTTAATATACCATAATTATACCATTTAAATGCCATTTGTGCAATAATTGAATCTAATTTATATTAGCATTTAAAAATGCTAATAAACACATGTAACACTTCGTGTCTACTAACATCCTACCAATTCACTCGTTGTATCATTTTTAATTGCAACTTATTATGCAATATATATCATTTAAGATGATTAAAAGTATTAGAACTTGTTCTTTTTCATCAATTCCTTAATAATATAGAATGAATGAACACCCTTAGGATCATTACTCTTGTAATCAAAGCATAATCCATCATCAATTAAGTTTGATAACTCTTGTAATGAAACCCATTTACAAGATTCCACCTCTTTCACATCAATAACAATATCTTCTAGATGGATATCTTTGTATAAAATATACTCATCAAAAATTGATTCATTATCATTGAATGTTCTTAATAAGATTAGTTCATTCTCTTTTACCGATAATCCAATTTCTTCTTCTAGTTCTCTAACCATAGATTCTTTTGATGTCTCACCAGATATCGCTCTTCCACCATGATTAGCAAAGACTAATGGATATGTTTTATGAGCAGCTCTTTTCTGCATCAAAAACTCACCTTTTGAATTGCACACCCACGTTGCAGTGACTAGATTATATTCATCTTTTTCTAATTCATCTACATTAACTATCAATTTATTCCTGATCTTATTCTTATTTACATCATATACGTCCCATTTTTCCATTTAAATGTACCTTCTTTTCTTTCATTTTCTTAAACTCATTAATTGTCATTCGGTACTCTATGATACATTTCTTATACATAGGAAAAATTATCTCTCGTTCTTTTTCCGTATATCTTTCTTGCACCCAAAAAGTGATGCTTTTTAAACATATAGAAACCCGAGAATATCGCAGTAGTAAGGGAAACTGCTAAGTTCCCGGTATACGGGTCGAAATGGTGGAGAATACTGGTCTCGATCTAGTGACCAAGGGATTTTAGCCGATTTTCTATGTCAAATGCACAAAATATACACCAGCCTTAAAGGGCTTTGTTATGCCGTACATGTCAAGAGTTGCAACTATTTGTTTATGAAATCATATCGATTCTTGTAAAATTCAGAATCCACTTAGCTAACTGAATAGCATTGAAAAATAAGCACTCGTTTTGGACTGATTCCTAATACTTTATTCTTCTAAATATGTTGATTTACCTGGGTATTTTGCCATAGCTGTTTTATGCTTTTTAAGACCAATTTTGGTGTAAAATCCAACTGCTTCAAATGATGATGTTAAACCAAAAAGTATTGGTTCTTTTTCATTCATCAATTCATTCATTACACCTTTGCCAATATCTTGTTTTTGATATTCTTTTAAAACGCCAACATCATGTATCCATCCATAGCAATAACCGTCACTAATCATTCGCCCAGCACCTACTACTTTTCCTGAGTCCCAAGCTGTAACAACTTTATAACTATTTAGAAACGAAGTTTTGATTCGTTCAATGTTTCTTTTTCGTCCTAACCCAATTACCAAATCCAATTCA
>JAFLJX010000195.1 GCA_022712785.1 Mycoplasmatota bacterium
TAATCAGTAATCATAAATTCCTCTGCACACCATTCACTTAAAGGTGTTAATTTTATATTCACAGAAATTCCTGGAATGTTTTTTCTGTTGCGAAATGAATCTAAATAAATACTACGCTTATTAAACCATTCCTCAGTATGAATTCTTCCTTTATACTTTCTCTTAATAAATCCATCATCCTTCCAAAATCCCAAATACGTCATTTTGTCTTTTGGATGTTTTATCTTCGCTCTAATTACAAATATATTCGTTATTACATTCACCTTAGAATTTAGAAATAACTCATCAGGAGTAGAAATAACAGCTTCAAGTGTATGATTTTCAAGAATTTTCCTTTTAAGTTCAAATCTTAATCCATCTTTTGCTAATGCAATGCTTGCTGGAATTATCGCTACACATAATGAACCTCTTTGAAGCATTTCTAAGTTATTTAATACAAATTCTAGTTCTTCAATATCATCCTTTTGAGATTTATAAGGTGGATTTAATAAACCTACATTTGGAATAAAATTTTCTTTAACAGATTTAATTATCCCTTTATCAAAGCAACTACCAAACAATATATTGCTTTTACCGTCTCCATGTATGTACATATTTGATATGGCCAAAGTGAAAATATGATCCTGGTACTCAATACCAATTAATTGGTTTTTCTTAATGTTAGTTACTTTATCAAAATCATTCCCAGCATCTTTAACCATATACTTCATTGCACTTATCAAAAACCCACCTGTTCCAGTACAATTATCAAGAACTATAGAGTCCTTATCAACTTCTGCTAAATCACAAAATAATTCAGTTATATGTGGTGGTGTAAGTACTATTCCTAAGCCTTTATCGCTATTTGCATATCTTAAAAACTCAATATAAAATTGTCCTAAGGCATCATGGTACTTGTGTGTTTTCACAAAAACATATAAGTTTTCAGAAATACTTGAAATTATATTTTCAAACACTCCTTTTTTAGAAGCAAGACTTGGATGAGTTTTTATAAAATTGAAACTATTTTTTATACTATCAATTTTAAAATCTTGTATATGTGAATTCTGTAATTCAGAGATTAAAGTATTTAATACCCTTTGTGGGAGATCTTTTGAATTCTCAAATTTATAACCTTTCCTAAAAGCATTGTTTTCTAATGCAATTAGAATACCCGAAATTAGAAGACTTCTCTGTGCTTCAGGTATTTTATTTTTATGTAGATAATCATTTAAAGTTCTTGAGTAATCTAATAGATTACTATAATCATATTTGAATTTTCCTTCATCTTTAATATATGCTTTTAGATAACTTTTCAGAGATACTAATTTATTAACCTTTAAATTTTTTACAATTCTATCTGTAGAAAGTTGTAAAAAGGTAGAACATTTTAGTCTGTCGCTTTTCATTCCACTTATAGCAATACTAATGACGTCATACTTAACAGATAAGGCATTAGAATATAGTTTTACACCATCTACTGCGTATTCCTTGTATTTTTCACCTGTAGAGCTTTCATGCTTCCTTATATCTGCTTTACATTCAATTACTATTACTAGATTTTTATATATACCGTTGAAATTGCTAATTATAAACTCAGGTCTTCCTTTTCCATTACCTGATTTACTAGCATTATTTAATAATTTATTGATATTTAAATCCTGAGATTTCTGCTCATCAAAAAAAACAAATTCATGCTCAGATTTGCTTAGTTGATTTTCAAAATGCTTTCTTACAATATTTTCAGTAACCCTCTCGTTCATATGTTCACCTCTTAAACTTAAGTAAATTATACTATATTTAATTAATAATTGATATACAAAATACATAACTCAATATAACCAATCTTAATTAGGGTACTAATACCATATAATATAAACCAAAATTACATTACACTAATACCATTTTCTTAAATCAATATAAGGTCTTTATAATTGAATTATTCATTTAGCTTCTTTCACTTCTGAATCTATCAAAATTACTGTTATTATATTTATCAAATTTGGGTAATGGATAAGGTTTTCCGTTTTTACTTCCATTCAGTTTCAATGAGCGTTTTCCTTCAGTAACTCCAGATTTACTAATACGAGCTTCTTTATCAAACTCTTCCCCTGATAAAATCCATATTTTATCGAGTCTTTCAGAATAAAATACATAGAAATACTTTTCATGATTCAATCGACCTGTATTGTGATTAATAACAGGAAAGAATGCTACATTATTATCAACTACGCTAGCGCTTCTTGCTTTTATCTGGATTTCAAGATATGAACCATCTTGTTGACGCACAACTGCATCAATCGCATTATCGTCTACCAAAGGAACATAAATATCAATTCCTTCTTTTAAAATCAATCCAATTACATAATACTCTATTCTCTTTCCAAATCCTGCACTGTGTCTAAATTTAGTATACATTCAAACCATCTCCTATATGTTTGTTTTCAGTCATTTTTCCCACCCTTCTACTTAATGATATTATATCCAATTGCTTCCATTATATTATCCAACTTCTCACCAACAAGTGAATTCACAATATCCTCTAAAGTTTCCTTATCAGTAATGATACTATCATCCATCACTTTTTTATCCGATAATTCATCTGAAAATCTATCCAATTCTTGTAGGTGATTTTGATATACAGTGTTAGACTCCTCAACTAATTCATTTAATCTATTTGTGGAAAGAAATAATGATTTTTCAAATTTGTTTACGGAATCTTGAAATTTAACTACTTTATTGACTAATGGTTCAATCACTTTGTTTATGTCTTCTACTTTTTTATTAATGTGATTATCCAAATCTGCCATTATCGTATTTTGTATATACTTAGTAATTTCTTCTAAGTTTGTTCTATACTCCATATTATGTTCAGTTATTTCTCTCTTCATTCTAGCTAGTAAATCCTTTTGATTAGACAAGAATTCAGAATTAACTTGGATATCCTTTTTAACTTCCTTTTCCTGATCGATGATATCCTTTTTGAACTCTTGTACCTCAATTAGTAATTCGCCGATACGATTTAGTAATTTACTATTATTTTCATTCATAAATTATTTCCTCCATTTCAAATATATCTTCTTCTAATCTGCTAAAGCAATCTGAGATTATGTTTGTTTCATTTACAACCTTATGGGATATTTCCTCACTCAAAGTCCCTATATCCGTTAAGTCATTCAATATGTCTTTAAATGACGAAAGGTTAAATATGTACTTAGCCATTCTAAGTAGTTTAGATTTATGTGAACCATCTGCAATAGATAATACCGCATGCTCTGTACAATTATAATCATCCAAAAGAATAAAAGCTTTGATATACAGCAACTTATAATCATCGTCCATCTCTTCCAAATTAGTGTCAAAATCGTTTCTTTCACTACACAGATGTTTAGTTTTAATACTGTTATCTAATAATTTCAATCTTTCTTTTAGGAAATTGATTTCATCTTCAGTAGCTTGCTCCTCATTTATATAGTCATTCATTACTAGTTTTTTAAATAATTCAAAATAGGCTTTCAATTTCCTATCTTTCTTAATGTTCACACTTTGCATCAGAAAATTATACTTATCAGTATTTCTTAGATATGTTTCTATAAAAGCAAATGGATGTTCTTCTTTCAATACCTTGCTATAATCAAATTGATTAACAATATTTTGCAATGCAATATTATTCTTTTTTGATCCTTTGATATAATCATAATCATCTATTGCATGCAAAGCCTGATCATAAAATACTTGAGGATCAAATGAAATTGATAGATATAATCCTATATCATCTTCATTAATATCTTCTGCCATAGGTTTATTTTTAGAAAAGAATAGCTTATTCCTTATATGAGTTGACGTCTCTAAATTTTCTTCACAAATTAGCAGACTATCTTGTGCCCGTGTACACGATACATATAACTTGTTAAATGTCATCGATGAAACCTTACTATTTTCATTCAGTATATTATTAAAGATTTCTATGTTGTCTGATATC